>QHTP01000058.1 GCA_003220855.1 Gemmatimonadota bacterium | reverse complement strand
ATCCACACCACCCCTGCCTTGATCTTGGGCGCCACGTCGAGCGCGAGGTTGATGTTCTCGGTCCACACGCTGGCGGCGAGCCCGTAGGGCGTGTTGTTGGCCAGCTCCACCGCCTCCGCCGGCGTGCGGAACGTCATCGACACGAGCACCGGTCCGAAGATCTCGACCTGGGCGATCGTGGCCGCGGGCGCCACGTTGGTGAATAGCGTGGGCGGATAGAAGTAGCCGTCCGTGGGGCACGCCCACGACGGCTGCCACAGCGTCGCTCCCTCTTCCACGCCCCGGGTCACGAGCGTCCGGATCCGCTCGAGCTGCACCGGTGCGACGATCGCGCCCATGTCGATTGCCTTGTCGAGCGAGGGACCCACCCGCAGCTTCTCCATGCGTGCGCGCAGCTTTGCGACCAGCCGGTCGGCGATCCCCTCGTGCACCAAGAGGCGCGACCCGGCACAGCACACCTGCCCCTGGTTGAACCAGATCGCGTCCACCACGCCCTCGACCACGCTGTCCAGATCGGCGTCGTCGAACACGATGAACGGGCTCTTGCCGCCGAGCTCGAGCGAGAGCTTCTTGCCCGATCCGGCCGTCGCCTTGCGGATGATGCGGCCTACCTCGGTCGAGCCCGTGAACGCGATCTTGTCCACGTCGGGGTGCCGCACGATCAGCTCCCCGGTGCGGCCGTCGCCCGTCACCACGTTGAGCACTCCCGCGGGAAGACCCGCCTCGTGCGCCAGCTCGGCGAGGCACAGCGCCGTGAGCGGCGTGAACTCGGCGGGCTTGAGCACCACCGTGTTTCCGGCGGCGAGCGCCGGCGCGATTTTCCACGCCACCATCAATAGAGGGAAATTCCAGGGGACGATCTGCCCGACCACGCCGATCGGGCCGTAGCCCGCGAACTCCGACTGGGCGAGTTGCGCCCAGCCCGCATGATGATAGAAGTGACGGGCGACGAGCGGGATGTCGAGATCGCGCGTCTCGCGGATCGACTTGCCGTTGTCGAGGCTCTCGAGCACCGCCAGGAGGCGTGCGTGCTTCTGGACGGTGCGGGCGAGCGCGTACACATGGCGCGCGCGAGCGTGGCCGGACAACGCGGACCAGACGGGGAAGGCCTTGCGCGCGGCGGCGACGGCGGCGTCCACGTCCGCCTCGCCCGCTTGCGTGACGCGCGCCAGCGGCGCGGTCGTCGCAGGATTGATGACGTCGAACGCTTCACCATTCTTTCCCTTGGTCCAGCGCCCGCCGACGAACAGCCCGAACGCGCGCCCGTGCCGCTCCAGCCACTCGAGCGCCGGCTTGTCGCTCTCGGGCGCGGGCCCGTAGGCCATCGTCTCGAAGATCTCGGAGACGGTCGTCATACCATTGGGTGGCGGTGCGCCGCCGAATACCGTCCAGTCACGAAATGCTCGAGCTGCCGCTCGATGTCGGTGAGCAGTGCCGAAGCGCCCAGCCGGAACAGGTCGCTGCGTAGCCAGCGATCGCCCAGCTCTTCTTTCATGAGGATGAGCCAGTCGAGGGCCTGCTTGGCCTTGCGGATCCCGCCCGCCGGTTTGAACCCGACCGCGTGGCCGGTGCGCTCATGGTAATCGCGGATCTGACGCGTCATCACCACGCCGACGGGAAGCGTGGCATTGACCGGCTCCTTGCCGGTGGACGTCTTGATGAAGTCCGCGCCCGCCATCATCGCGACCTGGCTGGCCCGCGCCACGTTCGCCAGCGTCGCGAGGTCGCCGGTGCCGAGGATCACCTTCATGTGAGCCGGGCCGCACGCCTCCCGGAACGCCCGAATCTCGTCGTACAGCGCCTCCCAGTCTCCGGCGAGCGCATGCGCGCGGGTGATCACCACGTCGATCTCCCGCGCTCCGGCCGCTAGCGACGCGCGAATTTCGTCAACCCGCTGGGGCAGGGGATTGAGCCCCGCCGGGAACCCCGTCGACACCGCGGCCACCGGGATGCCGGAGCCCTCGAGGGCCTGGACGGCTGCCGCGACGAAGGCGTGATACACGCACACCGCGCCCACCCTGATTCCCAGGTCGGCGACGCCGAGCGCCTCGATCAGGTCGTGGCGCACGGGTTGGCGCGCCTTGGCGCAGAGTCGCAGCACGTTGCCGGCCGTGTCGTCGCCCTGGAGCGTGGTCAAGTCCATGCAGGTGATCGCCCGCAGCAGCCACGCAGCCTGCCATTCTTTCTTTACGGTGCGGCGGGTGGGGATGGTGGCGGCGCGGCGCTCGACTGCGCTGCGGTTCACACGCAACGCGCGCACCAGATCGAGGTCGAGCGCCGTGCCGGGATTCCGCCCGGGTTGGGGGACCACGCGCAGCACCCGCTCGGGCGAAATCGACGCCGCGTGCTCGTATCTCCGCTTCGTTTCCATGGTCCGGCTCGGAATCTAAGGCTTCTTCTCCTTGGTCGTATCCCGCTCGGCCGCGCGCCCCTTCGGGGCCCGGCGCTCAGGCGCGGGGCGCTCGCGAGCGGGCCTCTCGGCCGGAGTCGGCTCCGGCTGGGGTCGCGCCTTGCTTGCCGGACGCTCGTCCGGCGCGGGTCGCTCGTGAGCGGGCTGGGCGTCGGGCCGCGCGCGGTCCGGAGGTGCGGGCCTCTCGGCCGGCGTCGGCTGCGGCTGGGGTCGCGCCTTGCTCGCCGGACGCTCGTCCGGTGCGGATCGCTCGGCGGGTGCGGCTCGCTCGGCGGGCTGGCGGGTCGGGCGCGGACTCTCGGAGCGCTGCGGACGCTCCGAGCGCTCTGGTTGCCCTGCCCGGTCGGGACGTGCGGCCGGCGCCGGCCGCTCGGCGGGGGCGGGCGGGGGCAGTGCGCGTGGCGGCGGGAGCCCTTCGCGAGTGGGACGGAGCACTGGGGTGGGGTGGTCCTGCGTCGCGACGGGCGCCGCGGGCCGCACCAGCGGCTGCATTCGGGCCGGGGGCGCTTGCGCGCGCAGCGAGCCGAGCGTCGTCTCATCGAGCGGCCGGCCGGGACGGGCGCGCAATGCGTCCTCGCGTGCCGCGAACGGCACGGGTGACGGCGGCGGCTCCCGTCGGACGACCACGGTGCGCGCGATGACGACCGACGGGGGTTGGCGCACGGTGACGATGTCGGGCCGTCCCAGCACACTGTGGCGGTCTGGGACCACGCGTGCGGTGTTACCGACGACGCGCGCTTCGTCCAGACGCTCGCGCGGCACCACGATCACGCTCTTGTCCACGGGGCGCGACCGGACGAACGTCTCCTGCGAGACGACCGTGACGGCGCCCGGCTCGCGGCGGTTGCGGTAATTGATGTTCGTGACGTTCACGTTGGTCACGTTGATGTTGGTGACGTTGACGTTCGTCACGTTGACGTTGCGGTAGTAGGTATTGCTCACGTGATACGCCGGCACGTAGGGCTCTTCCGGGCCGAGCGGGAACCACGCCACGCCGCCGCCCGCACCGATCGACAGGCTCCAGTTCCGCCCGCCGCCCACGAACACCACCAGCGCCGGCGCGTACACCGGCCGCGCGACGCGTCGGCCCGGCACCCAGACCCACCTGCCGTCCCAGTACACCCACCGGCCATAATGGAAGGGCGCGAAGCCCCACGGAGCGTCGTCGACCCAGGTCCAGCCCCACGGCTCCACCCATACCCAGCGGCCATAGTGGTACGGCGCCCATCCCACGATCGTGGTGCGCGGCACCCACACGGCCCCGTAGTCAGGCGTATCACGCCATTCGCCGTTGTCGTCCAGGTCCTCGTAGCCGATGGTCTCGCGCGACACGTAGCGCGACGAGCGGGAGTCGTCCCAGCGACGGTCGCGCGTGGAGCACCAATCCTCCCATTCGTCCGGCCGCGACGCATCGCGGACGTCGTAGCTGGGCGAGTCGCCGCCGAACATGACGGCCGCCTCCCCCGCGTGCACCGGAAAGGCCGAGCCGGCGGCGGTGACGTCGGCCTGGCCGTGGCGCACCGTGACCGTGGTGGTGTCGCCGGCCGAGTCCACGTCGACCCGATAGGTGCCGGGGCGGAGCAGCGACACCGCGCCGCTCGGCGTGTCGATCTCGAAGCTGTCGTCGTCGCCCAAGGTCCGTACCCGCACCTCGAGCGAGCCTTGCGACAGGCGTACTTGCGTCGTGCGGTCATCGAGCGCCAGGAAGCCGAAAGCACTTTGCGGGGCGAGCCGTAGGGCGTTCGAGCCGACCGTCAGCTCCGCGCGGGCAGCGGCGTCGGTCCAGAGGTGGTCGCCTGCGTGCAGCGGGTAGTTGATCGTCGCATCGGCCCAGTCGTCCACCGTGCCGGGCCGGAACGAGACGCTGCCCGAGAGGTAGCTCAGTCGGCCGACCCGGCTGGGCGGATCGTTGTCGGGCCGGTCCGCCTGGCGCAGGGTGGGCAGTAGCACCAGGACGAGGGCTGGCGTGACGAAGCGGGCGAGGCGCATGGGCGATCTCCAGAGAATCGAGCCGCCCAAGGATAAGGCGTTGGCGGCCAGGTACCAACGCCGGAGTGTTCGCTTGTGAGACTGGCAATCCCACAACCGCACACTGCGAGCTTCCGCCGCCCTGGGGAGCCATCCCAAAACGTTCGCCGATATCAGGTTACTTCCTGCCAGCTTCTGGTACGATCTCTGCCTAGGTCAGTGGCCTGTGAACGCTGCAACGCACCCCGACTCGAAGGTGGCCTACGACCTGGCTTGAGGAGTTGGGGCAGGACGTCCGGTTCGCGCTCCGTGGCTTTCGACGGTCCCCAGCCTTCGTCGCCACGGTCGTGCTCACGATCGCGCTCGGCCTCGGGCTGAACACCAGCGTGTTCACGATCTTCAATGCCTATGTGTTCCGGCCGGTCGCGCTGCGCGACGGCGGCTCGCTCTACGAAGCGTCTTTCCGGGACCGGCGTGGCTGGGGGAATGCCCTCACCTGGCGGCAGTACCAGGAGCTGCGCCAGTTGCCCATCTCGTCCGAGAGCTTCGCGTACAGGAACGGCCGCGCCCCCAGCGGGCGAGCCGGTGTTGGTCCTGAGCCACGATGCGTGGCAGGGAAAGTTCGCGGGAGACTCCGGGATCGTCGGCAAGAAGGTGCTCGTGCATGGCATTCCCGTCACGGTGGTCGGCGTGGCGGCGAAAGGGTTCACCGGCATCGGCACCGTGCCACCGGACTTCTGGGCCCCGATCACGCTGCTCAATCGCCTGGAGGGGAGCGACGATCTGTTCGGAGCGAAAGAGGCGCAGGTCCTGCGTCCCGTGCTGCGCTTGAAGCGCAGGGTGGACGAGCGGCAGGCGCGCGCGGCGCTCGGTGCGTGGGCGGCGAACACGACCGCGAGCCTACCCGATTCGCTACGCTGGACGCACGTCGAGCTTACCTCGGTCGCGAGCGCGCTCCCCCTCACGGCGGAGACGATCGCCATGTTTTCGCCGGCAGCGGTGGCGCTCGCGCTCGTGTTGCTGATCGCCTGCGCCAACGTCGCCAACGTGATGCTGGCGCGCGGCGTCGCGCGGCAGCGCGAAATCGGCGTGCGCCTGGCGCTCGGCGCGGCGCGCACTCGGCTGGTGCGACAGCTGCTGACTGAGAGCGTGCTGCTCGCACTGGCCGCGGCGGCGCTCGGGTTCTTCATCTCACAGTGGACGATCGACCTCGGGGTACGGCTGATGTTCGCGAGCGTCCCGGCCGAATTCGTACCGTATCTACGTATCGTTCCCCTGGCGCCCGACCTGCGGGTGTTCGCCTTCGTGCTGCTGGCGGGCGTCGCGGCGGCGCTCATCTTTGGGCTCGCACCCGCGCTGCAGGCGACCCGAACCAACATCGTGCAGGCCTCGCGGGGAGAGTTCGGGACGGCCTTCCGGCCCGGACGCCTGCGCGGGGCTCTCGTCGTCGGTCAGATCGCCATGTGCTCGTTGCTGCTCATCGTGACCGGCGTCCTGCTGCGCGGCGCCGTCACGGCCGACCGCCTCCCAACCGGCATGCGCACGCGCGACGTGGTCCTGCTCAACCTCGACGAGCAGGCGCGCGCGGCCGCGCTCGCGCGCCTGCGGGCCGAGCCGATCGTGTCGGACGTGGGGGCGTCCACGCAATCCCCGCTCGACGGCATGTACCCGTCGCTAGGGGTGCGGGGCGCGGGTGACGCGCGCATCGCCGTCGCGGGCGTGGACTTCGTCGATGCGGGCTTCTTCCGCGTCGTCGGAATCCCGATAGTGCGGGGTCGCCCGTTCACCCAGGACGAGGAGCGCCGCGGGAGCCCGGTCGCCATCGTCAGCGAGGCGGCTGCCCGGGCATTGTGGGCGGGGCGCGACCCGATCGGACAGCTGGTGCAGCAGAGCGCGGAGCCGCCGCGCGATTCGCGGCTGGCGAGAGCGCGCACCGCGCGGGTGATCGGGGTCTCCCGCAACGCGGTGAGCGGTTGGATCGGTACGGGACTCGAGCGGCCGGTCGTCTTTTACCCGGCGAGCGCCGACTCGGCTGGGGCGAACGTGCTCGCCCGAGTGACCGGCGACGCGAAACAGGCGCAACGCCGCATCGACCTCGATGTGAGCGCGGTCGATCCGCGCGCCATCAACGAGATTCACACGCTCGATGATTATCTCGCCGTGCAGCGCTGGCCGTTTCGGATCTTCTCCTGGCTGTCGGCGGCGATCGGCGCGCTGGCGCTTACGCTGACGGTCATCGGCATCTACGGGGTGCTCTCCTATCTCGTGGCGCAGCGGACGAAGGAGATTGGTATCCGCATGGCGCTCGGGGCCAGCGTCGGCGTGGTCGTCGGCAAAGTGCTGCGGCAGTCGTTGCGCTATGCCGTGGTCGGGATCGCGGCCGGCAGCGTGCTCGCCCTCGGCGTCTCGAAGGTCTTCGCATCGGTGCTCGTGATCGTGGACACGTTCGATCCGGCGGGATACGCGTGGGGTATCGCGGTCGTGTTGGCGGCGTGCGTGGCGGCGGCGTGGGCGCCGTCGCAGCGGGCGGCGCGGGTGAACCCCGTCGAGATGCTGCGAGAGGAGTAGGAGCGCTCGTGGACATTCCCCGTGCACCCGCACCGAAACTGGGGCGCTATCTCAAAGGCGGCATCGCCGCCGGCGCCGTCGTGCTGCTCTCGATTTTCCTGACGAGCTTGAAGCCCGCTGCGCCCACCGTGGACCGGGCCACCCTCTGGGTGGATTCGGTGCGTCGCGGCGAGATGGTCCGCGAGGTGCGAGGGCCCGGCACGCTCGTGCCCGAGCACATTCGCTTCATCACGGCGCTCGCCGCCGGCCGCGTCGATCGGGTGCTGGCTCAACCGGGGCAGCACGTGAAGCCCGAAACTGTGTTGCTCGACCTTTCTAACCCCGACGTGCAAATCCAGGCGCTCCAAGCCGAGCAGCAGTTGGCGGCAGCCCGCGCCGAGCTCGTGAGCCAGCGAACCAATCTCGAGAATCAGCGTCTGACGCAGACCGGTCTGGTCGCGACCACGCGCACCGAGTACTTCAACGCCAAGCGAGAGGCCGAGGTGGCGGAGTCGCTCGGCGCGCACGGCGGCATGTCGCGCAACGAGGCGGCCCTGGCCAAGGATAAAGCGGTGGAGCTCGAAACGCGCTACAGCGTCGAGCAACAGCGCCTGGCGCTGATGACCGAGACGATCGACTCCCAGCTCGCGGTCCAGCGCTCGCAGGTGGACCGGCTGCGCGCCGTGGCGGAGTTCCAGCAGAACGTGCTGCGGTCGCTGCTCGTGCGGGCGGGTGACTCGGGCGTGGTCTCCGACCTGACGCTCCAGCTGGGTCAGTACGTGCTCGGCGGGACGCTGCTCGCCAAGGTGGTGCAGCCGGGGAAGCTCAAGGCGGTGCTCCAGATTCCCGAAACGCAAGCGAAGGACGTGGCGATCGGCCAGAAGGCGGCCATCGACACGCGCAACGGCGTGATCCCGGGTCACGTCATCCGGTCCGATCCGAACGCGATCAACGGCACGGTGTCGGTAGACGTGGCGCTCGAGGGCACGGTCCCGGGGGCGCGGCCCGACTTGAGCGTGGATGGGACGATCGAGATCGAGCGGCTCGAGCGGGTTCTCTATACGGGCCGGCCCGCGTACGGCCAGCCGAACAGCACGATCGGGATGTTCAAGATCACGGAGGACGGTCATTACGCCACGCGTGTACAGGTGCAGGTGGGCCGCAGCTCGGTCAACACGATCGAGGTCATGCGTGGTCTCAACGTGCGCGACTCGGTGATCCTGTCGGACATGTCGCAGTGGGACAACGTGGAGAGGGTGAGGATCAAGCGATAGGAGATGCGATGGCCAGCAACGGCTCGCTGATTCAGCTCCAGGGCATCAAGAAGGTCTTCTACACCGACGAAGTCGAGACGCACGCGCTCGCGGACGTGCATCTCGAGATCAAGCAGGGCGACTACGTCTCGATCGCGGGGCCGTCGGGGTGCGGAAAGACCACGCTCTTGTCGCTGCTGGGCCTGCTCGACACGCCGACCGAGGG
>QHTP01000057.1 GCA_003220855.1 Gemmatimonadota bacterium | reverse complement strand
TCGACATGATGAAAGACGTGATCCGCCGTGGGACCGCGTTCACGGCCGTCTGGAAGGGCGGCTTCACGCTCCCCGCGGCCGGGAAGACCGGCACCACCGACGACTACACCGACGCCTGGTTCATCGGATACACGCCCGAGCTGGTGACCGGGATCTGGGTCGGCTACGACATCCAGCAGCGGATCCTCGAGCACAACGCGGGCGGCGGCCGCGTCGTCGCGCCCGCCTGGACCGCGTTCATGCGCGACGTGTACGACCGCCGGCCGGCACCTCCGGATTGGGTGCGCCCCGACTCGCTGGTCACGCGCGAAGTGGACTGGTCGAACGGCTATCTCGCGACGCCGTTCTGCCCGCAGGAAGTGCGGCACTGGGATTGGTTCTATCCCGGCACGGAGCCGTCGCAGGCCTGCCCGGTGCACGCGCCATTCGGAACCGGCGTGTCGCCGTGAGTCCCTAAGTGCTCCGCATTCGTGCGGGCTCGGTCCATCCGGTCACGGCGCCGCCCATCTCGGACGGCGCCGTTCTCGTTGCGGACGATGGCCGGATCGCCGCGGTCGGGGCGCACGCGGATGTACCCCTCCCCCCCGGAGCCCGCCGGGTCGAGTTCCCCGACGCCGTCGTCGTCCCGGGCCTCGTCAACACGCACACCCACCTCGAGCTCACCCATCTCGCCGGCCGGAACCCGGAGCGCGAGTTCTCCCGCTGGATCCGAACGATCCGGTCCTTGAAAGACGCGACCACGCCCGAGGAGTTCGATCACTCGGCCGAGCAGGGCGTGCGGGACTGCTGGACGGCGGGCGTTACCTGCGTCGCGGACACGGGAAGTACGGGCGCGCCCCTGCGGGCCCTCGCGCGCCTCGGCGCGCGCGGGATCTATTATCAGGAAGGGTTCGGCCCCGATCCGGCGGACCGAGCGGCGAGCCTCGCCGAGCTGCAGGCGGCCGTGGTCCGCCTCGGCCACGTCGCCTCCGCCCGCACGCGCCTCGGTGTGTCGCCGCACGCGCCCTACAGCGTGAGCGAGCCGCTGTATCGGGCCGTGGCCGATTTCGCCCGGCGTGAGTCGCTGCCCCTCGCCGTGCACCTGGCCGAGTCGCGCGAGGAGACGGACCTGGTGCGCGATGGGACGGGGTCGTTCGCCGAGGCGCTGCGTGCCCGCGGCATCCCGGTCACCGCGCACGGTTGCTCGCCCGTCGAGTATCTCTTAGAACTCGGCGTCCTGGCGTCGGGCAACTGTCTCGCCATCCATTGCGTCCAAGTGGACGAGCGGGACCTCGACATTCTGCGACAGGCACGGGTGGGGCTGGCTCATTGTCCCCGCTCCAACCGCGCCCACCGGCACGGCACGGCGCCCCTGGCGGCATTCCGGGCCGCCGGCATCCCGGTCGGGCTCGGCACCGACTCGGTGGTGAGCGCGGGCGATGTCAATCTGTGGGCCGAGGCCGCGGCAGCCGGGCTCGACGGAGAGGATGCGCTGCGGATGCTGACGATCGAGGGCGCGCGGGCGCTCGGGTTGGAGAGCGAGATCGGGTCGCTGGAGGCGGGAAAGCAGGCGGACCTCGCGGTATTCCCCGCCACCGTCCTCCACCGCCCTCCACCGTCTTCCACCGCCCTCCTCACCGTCATCGCCGGCCGCCCAGTTCACGGCTACATTCCCGCCCAATGAAAACGCAGCGCCACGCCGCGATCCTCAAGATCGTCCGCTCGCAGACGGTCGCGAGCCAGGAGCAGCTGCGTGAGCTTCTCAAGGCCGAGGGCTTCGACGTCACCCAGGCCACGCTGTCGCGGGACATCCGCGACCTGGGGCTGGCCAAAGTCGCGGCGCCGGACGGCGGCTCGCACTACGCTCCGCCACCCGAGACCGGGGCGGGGATCCGGCCGCAGCTGCAGCAGCTCTTGCCCACGACGCTCGTGTCGGTGGACGGCGTGGGTCCCTTGCTGGTGCTGAAGACCCCGGCGGGGAGCGCCCAGGCGCTCGGGCTCGCGCTCGACGCCGCCGGGTGGACCGAGATCATCGGGACGGTGGCGGGAGACGACGCCGTGCTCGTGATCACGCGCAGCGAGCGGGCCCGGCGCGCCGTGGAGACGCGGCTCAAAGAGACGGCCGGCATGCCGGACTGAATGGCTTGAACTTCCGATTCTGCGGAGGGGTGGTAGTGTTGAACATCGTTCCTACAGGAGACACCGTGACCACAGCAAGGCTCGTGACCGCCGTCGCGCGCGGGTTGACACTGGCGCTCACCGCCGTCGCCGCGCCCCGGATTGCCCTCGCTCAAACCGCGTCGGGGAGCGCCACCGAGCGGCTCATACCGTCGGGGTGGGGAGTCAGGGAAGGCGCGCTCACGCGCGCACACCCGGCCGCCGACATCATCACCACGGAGAAGTTCAAGAACTTCGAGCTCACGCTCGAGTGGAACATCGCCCCCGGCGGCAACAGCGGGATCTTTTACCGCGCCAGCGAACACCCGGACGACAACGCCATCTATTGGAGCGCTCCGGAATACCAGATCCTCGACGATGCAAGACACCCCGACGGCCAGTCGCGGCTCACCGCGGCCGGATCGGACTACGGGTTGTATCCCTCACCGGCGGGCGTCGTGAAGCCCGCGGGCGAGTGGAACACGACGCGCCTCGTGGTCAACGGTAACCACGTCGAGCATTGGCTCAATGGCGTGAAGGTCGTCGAGTACGAGCTGGGGAGCCCGGATTGGGAGGCGAAGGTCAAAGCGAGCAAGTTCGCCACCCACCCGCGCTACGGTCGTAATGCCGAAGGCTACATCGGGCTGCAAGAGCACGAGTTCCGGGTGGCGTACCGCAACATCAAGATCCGAGCGTTGCCGTGAGCGTCCGCGCCCGGCTGTCGACCCTGATGTTCCTGCAGTTCTTCATCTGGGGTGCGTGGTATACGACCATCGGCAACTACATGTCGGCGCACGGCATGGCCAAGCTGGCGTACTTGCCCTACACGGTGAACCCCGTCGCAGCTATCGTGGCGCCGTTCTTCCTCGGGCTGATCGCGGATCGGTTCTTTGCCACGGAAAAAGTGCTCGGCGTCCTGCATCTGGTTGGTGGTGCGATCATGGTCCTCGTTCCCGGAGCCACCGGCGCCTCGGGACTGTTCATCCTGCTGCTCCTCCTCTATAACCTGTGCTACATGCCGACCCTCGGGTTGGCGAATTCGCTGGCGTTTCACCACATCGAGGACCAAGAGCGGCAGTTCCCCCTCATTCGTGTGTTCGGCACGATCGGCTGGATCGTCGCCGGTCTCTTCATCGGCTTCGTGTTGAGCCGCTTCACGGCGGGTCAGCTGCCAGATACGACACCGTTGCCGCTCTACACGACCGGTACGGCGAGTCTCCTCCTGGGTCTCTACAGCTTCAGCTTGCCCCACACGCCCCCGCCCGCGGCAGGCCGGCGGGTTTCGGTGCAGAGCATCATTGGGCTGGATGCGCTCAAAGAGCTGGGAAGCACGCCGTTCTACGTGTTCATCATGTGCTCATTCCTGATTTGCATTCCCTTGGCCGTGTACTACACCTACGCTCCGATCTTTGCGAAGGTGGCGGTCTACGATCTGCACACGACGAACGCCGTGACCCGCGCGCTGCCGAATCCATCCTCCCTGATGACGCTCGGCCAGATGTCCGAAATGCTGTTCATGCTGGCGATGCCGCTGATGTTTGCGCGGCTGGGCGTGAAGCGCATGTTGCTGGGGGGGATGGGCGCCTGGGCGCTACGCTATGCGCTGTTCGCGCTCGCGGCCCCCGCTACGCTGTTTTGGTTGATCGTCCTCGGGATTCTGCTCCACGGCGTGTGCTACGACTTCTTCTTCGTCACCGGGCAGATCTACGTCGACAAGAAGTCCACGCCTGCGGTCCGCGGCCAGGCGCAGGGGTTCCTGGTGTTGGTGACGTACGGCGTCGGCATGCTCATCGGCGCCTGGGTCTCCGGCCAGGTCTACAATCGATTTCTGGGCGCAGCAGCGGGCCTCACACTGCAACAATGGCTGAGCTTCTGGCTGCTCCCCGCCGGGTTCGCTGCGATCGTTTTGGTTGTGTTCGCCGTGCTCTTCCGCCCCGACGCCGCGCCTGCGCGCGAGCCCGTGGCAGCCGACTGAGGAGGGTCGCATCATGGGACGCAAACGCATCTCGAGACGCACGTTCGTCGGCGACGTGGGCGCCGGCGTCGCCTTCACCATCGTTCCCCGACATGTGCTGGGACGCGGCTTCACGGCGCCGAGCGACAAGCTCAACATCGCCTGCATCGGCGTGGGTGGCATGGGCGCGAACGACGTGAAAGGCGTGGGGAAGACGGAGAACATCTACGCGCTGTGCGACGTGGATGAGCACCAGGCGGCGCAGTCGTTTGCAGCCTTTCCCAAAGCCAAACGCTTCAAAGATTTTCGCGTGCTGCTCGACAAGGAAGCGAAGAACATCGACGCCGTCACCGTCTCGACGCCCGATCACGTGCACGCCGTGGCCGGGATGATGGCGATGAAAATGGGGAAGCACACCCGCATTCAGAAGCCGCTGGCACGCACGCTGTGGGAAGTGCGCCAGCTGGTCGAGACGGCGCGCAAATCCAAGGTCGCCACCCAGATGGGCAATCAAGGTCACGCCGGCGAGGGCACCCGTCAGATCCGCGAGTGGGTCGAGGCGGGCGCCATCGGCACCGTGCGCGAAATCGAGCTGTGGACCAACCGGCCGATCTGGCCCCAGGCCATCGAGCGGCCGCTCGAGGAGTACTACACGCCGCCCTGGATCGACTGGGACTTGTGGCTCGGTCCGGCGCCGGCGCGCCCGTATAACCCGGCGTACGCGCCGTTCAAATGGCGCGGCTGGTGGGATTTCGGCACCGGCGCGCTGGGCGACATCGCCTGTCACTCGATGGACGCGTCGTTCTGGACGCTCGGGCTGGGCTACCCCACGCGCATCGAGCCCGAATCGACCAAGCTGTTCGGCGAGACCGCGCCGGCGGTTTCGCGCATCACGTACACCTTCGCCGCCAAGGGCAATCGCCCCGAGGTCAAGGTGGTGTGGCGCGACGGCAGCCTGTACCCGCCGCGCCCCAAGGAAGTCACGGACCCGGCGCTGTGGCCGTTCGATACGAGCGGCCAGCTGTGGATCGGCGACCAGGGCAAGCTCGTGGCCGGGATCTACGGCGAGGACCCGCGCCTGCTCGACGACGCCCGCCAGGCGGAGATCACCGCTCACCCGCCGGCGCAGAAGTACCCGCGCCTGGAGAGCGTGTACGCCGAGTGGATCGCGGCGTGCAAGGGTGGAACCCCCGCGGGCTCGAACTTCCCCGACCACGCCGGGCCGCTCACCGAGATGGTGCTGCTCGGCAACCTGGCGCTGCGCACGGCCCAGGTGCTCGAGATCGACCCGCACTCGGGCGAGGTCGCGAACACCAAGGTCCCCGCCGAGTACGTGCGCTCGGAGTATCGCGCGGGTTGGACCGTGTAGGGTCGATCGCACCGTGTAGGGTCGATCGCAAGGTAGGGGCGCAGGGCGGTAGTGTAGGGGTGCAGCATGCTGCGCCCCTACGCGTCGGGGGACGCTCCCTTGCCCGCGGGGACGCTACATTGCCCGTATGAACACGCGCGACCGTGCTGGATGACTGCGGGCCTCGCGGACACCCTGAGCCACCATCCACTGGTCGCGCTGGTGTCGCTGTTCGGGGCTGGACTCGTCACGAGCCTGACCCCGTGCATCTATCCGATGATCCCGATCACCGCCGGAATCATTTCGGGGGCGAGCGCGGGTTCGCCGTCGCGGGCCCGCACGACCAGACTCACCCTCACCTACGCCGCCGGCCTCGCGCTGTTCTACGCGATCCTCGGCCTCCTCGCCGGCCTCACGGGCTCGCTGTTCGGGACCGTGAGCGCGAACCCCTGGGCCCGCTTGGTCATTGGGAACCTACTGCTCCTCTTTGGCCTTGCGATGCTGGACGTGTTCCCGGTCGCGGCGCCGCAGCGCCTTATGCAGTGGGCCGGGCGGGTCTCGGGGGGCTCGTACGCCGGCGTGTTCCTGCTCGGGGCGACCTCGGGAATTGTGGCGGCGCCGTGCGGGGCCCCGGCGTTCGCCGCCGTGCTGACGTGGGTGGCCACCACGCGCAGCGGAGTGCTGGGGTTCACGTACCTGTTCGTGTTCTCGCTCGGCATGACCGCCCTGCTGGTCGTCGTCGGGTTGTTTTCGGGAACGCTGGCGGCGCTGCCGCGGGCGGGCGCGTGGATGGTGTGGATCAAGAAGGCCGCGGGCGTGATCCTGCTGGGCATGGCGGAGTACTACTTCATTCAAGCGGGGATGGTGTGGTGATGCGATACATGTTGCGTGTCGGGGCCACGTTGGCACTGGCCGCGGCGTCGCCGCTGGGCGCGCAGGACGTCGGCCTGGCGGTCGGCACGAAGGCGCCGGTCGTGGCCGTGGAGGACCTCGATGGCAAGTCCGTGGACCTGGGCCAGTACATCGGCCGCCAACCGGTGGTGCTCGAGTTCTGGGCGACGTGGTGTCCGCTGTGCAAGGCGCTCGAGCCGTCGCTCAAGGCGGCCCACGCGCGCTACGGCCGCACAGTGCGGTTCCTCGCCATCGGCGTCGGGGTGAACCAGTCGCCGGCTTCGATCAAGCGTCATCTCGCGGAGCACCCGCTGCCGTTCCCCGTACTGTTCGACGCGAGGGGCGCGGCGGTGCGGGGCTACGAGGCGCCCACGACCTCGTACATCGTCGTGGTCGACAAGACCGGCACGGTGACCTACACGGGCACCGGAGCCGAGCAGGACATCGCGGCGGTGTTGCAGCGGGTCGCGAGCGACTGAGCTACTCCCCCGTCTTCGGCGTGACGCGGTCGATCGCGCCCGCCAGCTCCTTGTACGCCTGCGGGTCGATCTCCCGGAACGGCGCCATCACGTGCGCGATCTTCCCGTCCGGTCCCACCACGAACAGGGTGCGGTTGTCGAGCCCGTACTTGGCGTTGTGGGCGCCGTAGGTCTTGCCGATCACGCCGCCCGAGTCGCTCGCGAACAAATACGGAAACTCGTCGTCTCGGGCCCAGGCGGCGAGGGTGTCCGCGACATCCACGCTGACGGCGACGAGGACGACGTTGCGGCCGTCGTGGAACAGCTGTGCGTACTGATCACGGTACGCATGCATTTGAATCGTTCACCCTTTGGTTCGCGCCTTGTAGAAGAACGCCAGCACGACGGTCTTGCCTTTGAAATCGCTGAGATGGATCGGAGCCCGGAGCACGCCGTAGCGGGTGGCGCCGAGGAGCGTAAAGTCGGGCGCGGCGACGCCGACTTGCAGCGGCTCGGGCGGCTTCGCCTCCTGCGCCGGGGCAGGACTTGGGGATGCGACGAGTGCCGCCGCGAGCGGCACGAGCAGCGCGAGTGACGGACGTGACATCGCTGTTCCTCTCAGTTCGACGGGTTCGTTGAAATTTACACCGCTAGCGCGATGGGCGTGTGTCAGAAACGGGTGGCGTCGCTCCGATGCTGGGCGCGCGATAATTCACGTCCAGCACCGCGAGCCGCGCGAGGTGGGTGGCGAGCCGGCGCGTGAAGTCGGCGTA
>QHTP01000056.1 GCA_003220855.1 Gemmatimonadota bacterium | reverse complement strand
CCGAGGTCCGCCGCGAGCTTCATGGCCGCAGCCGGACCCCAGCTGCCCGGTTCGTACTGGAGCGCCGGCACCGCATTGCCGAGAATCCCTTGCACGACGGCCCAGGCCGCCTCCACGCCGTCCTCGCGGGCAAAGAGCATCGCATCTCCGTCCATCGCGTCGCCGAGCAGTCGCTCGTATGGTGACATCTCGTCACCGGCGGGAAAGTGCGTGACTTGAAGTTCGATCGGCTCGGAGACGAGTTTCTCCCCGGGCCGCTTCACCCGCGCGCCGATCGCGATCTCCACCGCGGGACCCAGGCGGAAGCGCACGTAATTCGTCTTGCCGCGGGCGAGCATCATCACCGGAGGTCGCTTGAACGAGACGATCACCTCGGTCGCCGTCGTGGCGAGCTCCTTGCCGGCGCGGATGAGGAACGGCACGCCCTCCCAGCGCCACGAGTCGATATGGAGCCGCATCGCCGCGAACGTCTCGACCGTGGAGTCCGGCGCAACATTCTTCTCGGCGCGATACCCGTGGAACTGCCCGCGCACCAGACAATCGGGCGTCAGCGGCCGGATCTTGCGGAACACCCGCACCTGCTCGTCGCGGATCCCTTCCTCATAGTGCAGGTCGGGGGGTTCCATCGCGAGGAATCCCACCACCTGCAGCAGGTGGTTCTGCACGACATCGCGAATGGCGCCGGCCTCTTCGTAGAACCGCCCCCGTCCCTGGAGACCGAACCGTTCCGCCATCGTGATCTGCACGCTCTCGACGTAATGGCTGTTCCACACCGGCTCCAGGAAGGTGTTCGCGAAACGGAAGAGCAGGAGATTCTGCACCGACTCCTTGCCGAGATAGTGGTCGATGCGGAAGATGCTCTTCTCATCGAATACCTGATGCAGCGTCGCGTTGAGCGCCCGCGCACTCGAGAGGTCGCGCCCGAATGGCTTTTCCACCACGATGCGCGCGTTACGTGCGCACCCCGAGGCGCCGAGCCCCTGAGCGACGGACTGAAACATGGCGGGAGGAATGGCGAGGTAATGCAGGGGGCGCTGCGTATCACCCAGCGCTCCTCGCAGCGCGACATAGGTGTCCGGACCGTTGTAGTCGCCCTCGACGTATTGTAACCGCGCTGCCAACTTGGCGAACGCCGCCTCATCCACGGTGCCACCCTGCTCCACGCTGCGTCGCGCGTGGGCGCGAAATCGCTCCAGCGTCCACGCGGAGCGCGCCACGCCGATCACCGGCATGCGCAACTGATCCCGGAGGGTCATCGCGTAGAGCGCGGGGAATATTTGCTTGAACGCGAGATCACCTGTCGCCCCGAAGAATACCAGCGCGTCCGATCGGTGAGGATTCACGCGCCCGCGCTCTTCTCCGCGTGCCCTCCGAACTCCGAGCGCATAGCCGAGAGGAGCCGGTTCTGGAAGTCGGCCTCGCCTCGCGACGTGAACCGCCCGAACAGGGCAGCGGCGAGAACGTTGGCCGGGACGGCCTCGTCGATCGCCGCTTCCAGGGTCCACCGCCCCTCGCCAGAGTCCGAGACGCGTCCGGCGAAGCGCTCGAGCGCCGGGTCACTGGCGAGCGCGGCCGCGGTCAGATCGAGCAGCCAGGAGGCGATCACGCTGCCGCGACGCCACACCTCGGTGATGTCGGCCAGATCGAAATCATATCGGTAGGCCATCGGGTCGCGGAGCGGCGTCGTCTCGGCGTCCGGTGTGCTGGCGCTGTTTCCCACGTCCGCGTGCTTGAGGATGTTGAGCCCCTCCGAGTACGCCGCCATCAAGCCGTACTCGATCCCGTTGTGGACCATCTTCACGAAGTGACCCGCACCGCTCTGGCCACAGTGGAGATACCCATGTTCCGCAGTCCCACCCCGCCGGTCGCGCCCCGGAGTCCTGGCGAGCGACCCCGCTCCCGGCGCGAGGGTGGCGAAGATCGGATCGAGCCGGCGCACCACCTCGGCCTGGCCGCCGAGCATGAGGCAGTATCCCCGATCGAGGCCGAAGACCCCACCGCTGGTGCCGCAGTCCACGTAGTGCAGGCCCCTGTCGGCGAGCCGCTTGGCGCGCACAATATCGTCGCGGTAATACGAGTTGCCGCCGTCGATCACCACGTCACCGGCGTCGAGCGTGGGGAGGAGCGCGTCGAGCGTGGCATCGACAGCCGCCGCGGGCACCATCAGCCAGACGGCGCGCGGCTTGGCGAGCCGCGTCGCCAGATCATCCAGCACCGTCGCCCCGATGGCACCCTCTGCGGCCAGCGCGTTCACCGCCGCCGGCGCTACGTCGTGTACGACGCACTCGTGGCCGCCACGCATGAGGCGACGCACCATGTTGGCGCCCATGCGCCCGAGTCCGATCATCCCCAGCTGCATGCGATCCTCCCCTGGCCGCCCGCCGATGCGGGCCGATCCCTCAGTGACGCTGCGGGCCCCGGTCCATGGCCACGGCGAAATCCTGACCTTCCCAGCGACCCGGCTCAGTCCAGAAGAAGGTGAATCGCAGGGGCGCTTCCTGATCGGGCGGAACGGAAAGATCCACGTAATCGATCCCGGCCGCCGTTCCGGCGGAGGGTGCCTCCTGGACAGTACGCCACTCGTTGCCGCTCCAGTGCAGGCGGAAGGGTGCCTGCGCCTGCACGCGAAGCGTCCAGCCCGGCCGCATCGTCCGGACGCGCCGGTTGAACGTCCAGACCTCGAGGGGCCGGCAGGCGCGCCGACCCTGCCCCAGGTAGCGCGCCGCGACGCTGGGGATGCGATCAAACACGGCGCCGTCACGCGCCGACCGCAGCAGCTTGATGTACTCCGCGTGCGCCCACATGAGCGGCATCGCGGACCCGGTGGGCCGTCCCAGGTACATGAAGTACTCCGGCCGATCGGACTCGTCCCACACCTGCTCGGGCAGCAGCCCCGTGGCGCTGGCAAAGCCCTCGATCGCTTTGATGAACGGTCGGGCGTCGCGCCCCGCGGCCAATTCATAATGGCCCCGCTCCCCGGTGAGCAGCGGCCAAGCGCGACCCTTTCCCCAGCCTTCGTACGGCCCGCCATTCTCCCGCTGGCCATAGCCGTCGTGGTTATAGCGATGCCAGCAGGGACCGAGTGGCGTATTCACTTTGAGCACGGCGTCCACGACGCGCAACGAGTCCTCGATCAACGGGTCGTCGAACCTGCGGATCCCGTAACGCACCAGTTCTAGGAATCCCGCATCCACGACGTCCTTTGCGGGGAACTCGAACGGCTCCCCCGGCGGGCGGTTCCGCACCTGCAGGAGGCCGTGGTCCGGGTCCTCATCGGGCTCCGGATCACCGGGGGCGACGGGGTGGATGCGGATAAAATGTCGGCTAATGCCCGGAACGAGGGCGCCGGCGGTCGTGACGGTCCAGGCGTCCACGTGACACTCGAGGAAGTCGGCGTATTCCTCGAAAAAGCGCGCCGTCTGCGGGTCGCCCCGATCCGCTGCGAAGCACGCGGCGCACATGAGGGCCGCGATGTTCACGGCGAGGGTGGACGGGGAGTAGCCGCTGTTCTCCTCCCATCGCTCCTGCGGCGTGACGGGGCCCTCGCGGACCAAGTACCCGGCCGCCCGCACCACCAGCGAGTAGGGATCGAAATCGCGTAGCGCGTTCGCCTCACGCAACCGCCAGGCGAGCAGGATCGGGAACGCGACCTCGTCCAGCTGGATGCCCTGCCGGTACGGCTCGCCATCGATCCAGAAGTTCTGATAGAAACCGCCGTCGGGGCGCTGCGCGCAGGCGAGATAAATGAGGGCCCGCAGCGGCAGGTCCGTGTTGCCCGACGCGAGCAGCCCGAGCGCGCTGTGCACCATGTCACGGGTCCAGACGAGATGGTAGCCACCCAGGTCTTCATCTCCCTTCGCCTCGCCCCAAGGGATCGAGAGCGACGCGATCGTCGCCCCCTGATAGGTCTTGTCCTCGTGGGCGAGCAGCAGGCTATGGCTCGCGTGGTACAACCGGCCGCCGTCCGTCGACAGCGCCGCGAGCGGCTCGATCGTCCGGCGCGCGCGGGTCCACTGCTCGACGAAACGCATCTGTTGGTCGGCGAACGGGAAGGCGAGGGACTGAAACAGCGCGGTCAGTGCGTTATGGAGCGAATCGCCGAAGGCCAGCCCCAACACAAACTCGTGCCCGCGGGGGATGTCGAGCTCCCCAGTGAGGGCGATATTCCCGTCCATGGCGGCGTCGAACTCCCAGTCCATCTCGTAGTTCTCAGCCAGATCGGTCCAGCCGTCCGACCGACCCACATAGCCGCACGAGCACCGCAAGAACGGGATCGTGGCCGCGAGCGCGAGCCAGACCGTTCCCTTGTGCGCCACGAGCACCTCGCGCCCGTTCTGGACCGCCACGAACCCGCTGTTTCCCCAGCCACTCCCATCGAGATGCGGGGCGAGCAGCGCGAACAGTCGGAGCGTCTCGAGCGACCCCGCGAGCGCGGTGACCCGCGTCCGGATCAGGACACACGCCTGATGAGGACTCGTGATGATCTCTTTCTCGATACGGTAGCGCTGCTCCGGATCGACGCTCGTGACCCGAACTCCCAGGGAGCGCTCGTCGATGTACTCCGACGTGCACTTCAGGTGTCGCCGCTCGTCGTGGAAGAACGACCTGCCGTCGGTGATGAGATACTGGAGGTCGCGGATCTGTGGGCGATCCACCGTCGGGTAATACACCTCGTTCAGCACGCCGCGCGACATCGTGAACCACACGCGGCTCGACGCGGCATAGGCCGTGCCCACGGCGTCCTTCGCGCTGCGCGTCCAGCGCGGCGCGATGCCAGGGTGCCCGAACGCTTGGTGTGCTGAGCGGACAACGGCCATTTACGGGCTCATCTCCGCCCGACACCGCTCCGCGGCGACTGCCGCAGCGCCGAGCAGTCCGACGTTGGGATTGGTGATGACGCGGACGGGGACGCGTAGCATGAAGGCGGAGAGGCGCCCCTTGGCGCGAAACGCGGCCAGAAAAGGCCCGGTCCTGAGCTTCGTCACGATCCGCGGCGCGATCCCCCCGGCCACGAAGACGCCGCCCGTCGCGAGGACTGTCAGGGCCAGGTCCCCCGCCAGCGCGCCGAGCAGCGAGGTAAACCGGTCAAGCACGGCGGCGCACAGCGGATCCGCTCCGTCCAGACCGTGCCGCACGATAACGGCCGCGGGATCCTGTCGACCCATCTCAGCCCGCACAGCGTGGTTCTCGAGGACGGAGCCTGCCGCCGCGAGATGCCGGTAGATGGCGATCAGGCCGGGTCCCGAAACGACCCGCTCGCAGGAGACACGCCCGAACTCATCATGCAGCGAGCGGCGGAGCTCCCACTCGACCTGG
>QHTP01000055.1 GCA_003220855.1 Gemmatimonadota bacterium | reverse complement strand
GACCCGCAGCAGGTTGGAGGCCGGTCCGGGGCGCTGCGCGCGCACCGTGGCCGCGGTGAGAAGCAGGGAGAAGGCGATGAACAGCAGGACGGCGCCGGCGACGAGCTTGCCCATGGGAGCTCCGGTGGGGGATGGGAGAACATGCCCCCTACGCGGGATTACGAAAAGAGGTTCGGCCCTCCGCTCCCCGGCTTCCCGTAGCCCGGGCCCTTGGTCTCCGCTCGGGCGCGCGTGTAGCCAAGCTCCTCGCTGCGCGAGATGCGCTTCTCCGCCACGAGGCCTTCGAGCACGAGCTCGCAGGCCGCCACCATGGTCCCGGGGTCCTTCTTCCCCGCCAGGCCGACTTGATCCACCAGGTCGAGCAGCCCCGGGACCACGCTGAATCCCTTGAGGCACGTCTCCGAGCGCTCGTCCGTGGAGATCTTGAGCGCCCCACCCTCGTCGAACCAGTGGACGATGTCGTCCACGTTGGCCCCGCCCACGCGGGCCTCGAACGTCTTGCCCGCGGCCCGCCGGATCAAGTCCTTCGCGATGACTTCGGGCCCCTGGAGCTCTCCCTCGTATTCGAGCTCGAGCTTGCCGGTGATGGCGGGAAGCGCGGCGTAGATGTCGGACACCCGCGGGACCACCGTCTTCTCCTTGGTGGCGATGGTGCGCCGCTCCGCGCTCGACACGACGTTCTCGAGCACGCTGATCGGCAGCCGCTGCGACACCCCGGAGCGGCGGTCCACCCGCTTGTCCTCGCGAGCCTCGAACGCCACACGTTCGATCAGCTCGGCGATAAAGGGCGGCAGCTTGACCGGGCGCCCATCGCGCTCGAGCCAGGCCTCCTGACCTGTGATGGCCGTCCCCAGATCGACTGTGTGGGGGTAATGGGTGACGACTTCGGAGCCAATGCGGTCCTTCAATGGCGTGATGATCTTGCCGCGCGCCGTGTAGTCTTCGGGATTGGCCGTGAAGACCAGCGCCACGTCCAGGTTCAAGCGCACCGGATAGCCTTTGATCTGGACGTCCCCTTCCTGCATGATGTTGAACAGCCCCACCTGGATCTTGCCGGAGAGGTCGGGGAGCTCGTTGATCGCGAAGATGCCCCGGTTGGCCCGCGGCAGCAGCCCGAAGTGCATCGTCAGCTCGTCCGACAATAGGTGGCCCCCGCGCGCCGCCTTGATCGGGTCGACGTCACCGATGATGTCGGCGATCGTCACGTCGGGCGTGGCGAGCTTCTCCACGTAGCGCATCTCGCGGGGCAGCCAGGTGATCGGCGTGCGATCGGCGTGCTCCGCTACCAGCTCGCGGCCGAACTTGGAGATCGGCGCGAATGGGTTGTCGTTCACCTCGCTCCCCGCGAGGATCGGGATCTCCTCGTCGAGCAGCGTGACGAGCTGGCGCAGGATGCGGCTCTTGGCCTGGCCCCGCAGGCCGAGCAGGATGAAGTTGTGGCGTGACAAGAGCGCGTTGACGAGCTGCGGGATGACCGTGTCCTGGTAGCCCACGATGCCCGGGAACAGGGCCGAGCCGTTCTCGAGCAGGCAGATGAGGTTCTGCCGCAGCTCGTCCTTGACCGTGCGGCGAATGCGGGCTGGACTCGCCCATTCGGTCTGTCGCAGCTCGCCCAGCGTGGCTGGCTTGCTCATAGGGCGATAGTTAACCGACCCGCTCCTTCGGTGTAAAGAGTCGCAGCGCGCCGGTGCCCCACGCGGGGAGCTCCAGCGCCGCGTGACCGTCGGGAGCGATGGGCAGCGGATCGCCCGTCATCTCGACGAAGTTCGCGCGCCGTGCGGCGCGGAACCTGTAGGCCGCGGGCCACACGCCCACCGTGCGGGCCGAGCCCGCCACGTCGACGAGCTTCACGAGCGCGCCCGTGCGGTCGTCGGCCGGCTTCGCGCCCACCACGGCCACGCCCGGATCCGCGAGGACCAGCGCCGAGTCTTTGCGCGCGAGTGGCCCCGCGCCTGCACTCGTGTAACGGGCGCTGACGTATAGCGGGTCGCACGCGGCCCACCCGCGCCGCACCGGCTCGGTGCGATCGCCCCCGGGCGTGAGCGCCGAGAGGCGATAGCGGAATACGAGGTCGCCACCCTGACGCGCCGCGAAGTTCGTCGGCCAGTAATTGTGCAGTACATATGAGAACAGGGTTCCGTCAGGCTCGAGCCCGCGGCGCCACTGCCCGCGGAAGATGTCGTTCAGCGTCACCAGCGGCGTGTCCGGCCCGCTCCACAGCATCCCGTCCGCGGCGTCGTGCAGCCAGACCCAGTGCGCATGGCAGTACCAGTCCCGGCCGCTGCCGGCTTGCTGGTCGCGCTCCACCGTCATCCGGCCGAGCGGCACCTCCACGTCGACGCTGGGTTTGGTAAGGGCGAACGGAAAGGCGACGTACAGCGCCTCCTTCTCGAGTGTGGCGGGCTTGGTGATGCGGTTCTCGATGTCCAGCCACGGGAGCTCGTCGTACAGCGTGACGACGGTGGCGACGCGGGTGCAGCCCTGCAGCCGGCGCTCGACCAGGAGGCGTACGCCGATGCCCGGGAGTCGCTCGCGGCGCGCCGACTCGAGCTCGGCCTGGCTGAGGGTGAGGTCGGCGGCGGCGCGCAGCGCGTCGGGCGCCGGGTCGGTCCACAGGGCGCTGTGCGCACCGCCGCGGACGTACACGAGCTGGTTCAGCCCCGACCAGCCCGCGGGTCGCACGCGCTCCTTGCCGTCGCCGGTGGTGAGCGAGCGGATAGCGCCGCTCGCCGGATCGAGCACGACGTGAAAGCGCCCGGCCTGCGCCTCCATGGTGGCGCCGTCGTCCTGAGGCGGGTTCGCGGGCCGCTCGCCCTCCGTGAGCGCCACGTAGCCCAGGGGCGGAACCTCGCGCGCCACGACCAGCGCCGAGCCGTCGGGCAGGTCCACGGCCGGCCAGTCACGGCCGTCGAGGCCGAGTCGTCGCCCCGCGCCGTCGGGGACGCGTAGCACGTCGCTCCGCGTCCAGCTCGAGGCGTTGAAGACGACGCGCCCGGCGCCCGTGGCCGCGCTCAGGCCGATGCGAAGCAGAGCGCCGGCGACCTGGGCGTCGGCTACGCCCGCGGCGCGGTCCAGGAGGTGCCGCTTGGACTCCCATTGTGCGCCCGTCTGCTCTCCGTCGGGATCCGACACGCTCGTCGCCGCGCCCCACGTGTGCTCACCGAACAGCAGCAGGTCGCGCCACATCTGGCGGCGCTGCTCGGCGCGACGCTCGATCCGTTCGGACGCGCCGCCCGCCGCGGGCTCGGTCTTCTCGTCCCACAGCGCCAGCAGCTCGGCTGCCCGGGCGGCGAGCTGGGCCGTGCGAAACCGGGCGAGCTCCCGGGCGGTGGAGGCCGCGCCGTCCTCGCGATAGCAGCCCGTGTCGCCACGCCGCACCGGCAACGTCGGACCGAACCGGCGCTCCACGTCGCGGAAGAAATCCTCCGGCCGCGCCGCCAGCAGCCGGGGATACGCATAGCGCCGGTTGAACTCTTCCACGTTCGAGATCACGTGCTCGTCGACCACCCCGTTGGCGGGCGCCGCGCCCCACAACAGCGTCACGTCGTACGGGTAGCCCGGCGCGCCCAGCACGGGGTCCGACAGCAGCCAATCGGAGAGGCGGCGGGCCATCTCGGTCGCCCCGACGTCGAAGCCGAAGCGGGGCCCGTCGGTGTACTGGTCGGTCCGCCAGTGCAGCACGCGACTGCCGTCCGGTCCCTCCCACCAGTAGAGCTGCGGAAACGACGTCCATGCTCCCGTGAGCTGCGCGGCCGCGGCGGCCGCGGCGGAGAGCAGCGGCAGGGCGCGCTCCGGGTTCACGCCGCTCGCGAGATAGCGCACGCCGCTCGAGGCCAAGAGCGTCGGGAACGTGAGCGTCTGACCGGGCACGTCAGCGATGAGCGCGGCGGCATACCCCAGCCCCCGCTCGCGTGCGAACAAGCCGGCGGGCCAGGCGGCGCGCGCGAACGTCTCGTGGTCGAGCAGTCCCGTCAGGAGGTTCGCGAACAACGCCGTGAACCCGATCTTGCCGTCGCGGATCGCACGCACCAGCGCCTCGCCCGTCGTCGCCGTGCGATTGTCCCCGTAGGAGACGGTCGGGAGCGCGCACTCCGGCGTCCACCGGAAATCGGGATGGGCCTCGAGCCCCGCCAGCGCCGCGTCCAGGTTGCGGCGATGCGCCTCGACACAGCGCTCGCGCAGATCGGTGAGCCCGAGATCGGTATGGCTCGAGGCGATCCAGTACAGCGTCCACCGGCGCGGGGGCACGAGCCGCACGCGCTGTCGGACGACACGCTGCTTGCCGACTTCCAGGTCGATCTGGTACTGCGCCGGCCCGGAGAGGGGTAGCCACACCTCGCCGGCCAGCCCGCCCCCGGCCGCCTCGGGCAACAGCCCCGCCGTCCCGACCAGCGTGCCTCGCCGATCGGTCACCCGCGCCCGGGCCGCGGGCGCGTCGAGCCCGGTGACCGCGACGCGCACGAGGTTGCTGCGACCGTCGGGCTGGCGGTACAGGACAGTCGGAATGGCCCGGAGCATGGGCGTCGGGTTGCCCGCCCCGCGCCTCGGGGCCCGGGAGGTCCCTCGGGGCCACTCGAGCACCGTGGCGAAGGTTCCGAGCCACGCGACGAAGCTCCGCCGGTCAGTCATGGTTTGGGCATGGCTTGGGCATTGTTGGGCTAGTATACCCCACGCGGTTCCGCGCCCTTGACTCCCGGGGGCTGGCCGCTAGGTTTTCCCCGCCCGAGCTCCCCCTGTCAGCTACTTTCTATCAGGAGTACGCATGAAGCGTCTCGCAATGGTCCTCGCCGTGGTGGCGATGGGCGCGTGTCAGAAGGCCGAGCAGAAGCC
>QHTP01000028.1 GCA_003220855.1 Gemmatimonadota bacterium | reverse complement strand
CGACTGCTGTTCCAGGCGGACGCTGGACTGCCGGTCGAGGCGCGGCTCGCGGGGCGGGTGGGTCCGGTCGAGCTCCTGAAGGTGGGGCATCACGGCTCGCGCAGCGCGACCTCGGACGCGTGGCTCGACGAGCTGGCGCCGCACGAGGCGGTGATCAGCGTGGGCCGGCACAACCGCTACGGCCACCCGACGCCCGACGTGCTCGCGCGCCTTGCGACGCACGCTGTCACGGTGCTCAGGACCGACGAGCGCGGCACGATCACTTTCTCCACGGACGGCCACGGTGCAAGGCTCCGAAGTCATCACGATTGAGCGCTTCATCATGGAGCAGGAGCGGCTGCACCCCGAAGCGACCGGGGAGCTGTCGAACCTACTGTACGACCTGTGCCTGGCCGCGAAGATCATCTCCCGCCATGTGCGCCGCGCCGGGCTCACCGACATCCTCGGCTCGGCGGGCGCGGTGAACGTCTCCGGCGACCTGCAGCAGAAGCTCGATCTGTTCGCGAATCAAACCGTGCGTCAGAGCGTGCACTACACCGGCCGGGTGTGCGTCACCGCTTCCGAGGAGGACCCGGCGCCCGTCCCCGTGCCACCCGGGAAGCCCGCCGGCAAGTACGTCGTGCTGTACGATCCCCTCGACGGCTCCGCCAACATCGACGTCAACGTCTCGATCGGCACGATCTTCTCGATCCACAAGCGGGTGACCAAGAAAACCGGCACACCCGGGTTGGCCGATTGTCTGCAGGCCGGCAAGAAGCAGATCGCGGCGGGCTACATCCTGTACGGCTCGAGCACGATGCTCGTGTACACCACGGGGCAGGGAGTGCACGGCTTCACGCTCGATCCCACCATCGGCGAGTTTCTCCTGTCGCATCCCAACATCACGACGCCCCTGGTGGGCCGCTATTACAGCGTGAACGAGAGCAACTGGAACCGCTGGGCGCCGGCGGTGCAGCGCGTGGTGGGCGCGTTCAAGAACGGGGAGGGCAAGGTGCAGCCCAAGAACGCGCGTTACATCGGCTCGCTCGTCGCGGACTTCCACCGTAACCTGATCAGCGGGGGCATTTTCCTGTATCCAGCCGCGACCAATTATCCCCAGGGCAAGCTGCGTCTCTTGTACGAGGCGGCGCCGCTGGCGCTGGTCGTGGAGCAGGCGGGCGGCCGGGCCACCGATGGCTGCCGCCCGATTCTCGACATCGTGCCCGGGGATCTGCACCAGCACACGCCTCTCGTCATCGGCAGCCGCGACGACGTCACCTTCGCGGCGCGCATCATCGGCGCCGAGGCGGCGGTGTCGGCGAAGTGAGCGAACGCAAGCCCGTGTACGGTCCGGAGGATTGGACCGGCGATCCGGCGCGCGAGCTCGGCGACGCCGGCGCGTTCCCGTTCACCCGCGGCGTCCATCCGACCATGTATCGCGGCAAGCTGTGGACCATGCGTCAGTACGCCGGCTTTGGGACCGCGGAGGCGACCAATGCGCGGTTCCGCCATCTGCTCGCCGCGGGTCAGACGGGTCTGTCGGTGGCGTTCGATCTCCCGACCCAAATGGGCTACGACTCGGACCATCCCATGGCCGAGGGCGAGGTGGGACGCGCGGGCGTCGCGATCGACACGGTGGACGACCTGGCGCGCCTGTTCGAGGGGATCCCCCTGGACCAGGTCTCCACGTCCATGACCATCAACGCCACGGCGGCCGTGCTGCTCGCGATGTACGTGGTGGTCGGGGAGGAGCAGGGTGTGGCGCGCGCCAAGCTTCAGGGCACGGTGCAGAACGACATCTTGAAGGAGTTCATCGCGCGCGGCACCTACATCTATCCGATCGAGCCTTCATTGCGTCTCGTCACCGACGTGTGCCGCTTCGTGGCCGCCGAGGGGATGAGCTTCAATCCCGTCTCGGTGTCGGGCTATCACATGCGCGAGGCCGGAGCGACGGCCGTCGAGGAGCTGGCGTTCACGTTCGCGAACGGCCTCGAATACATGCGGCGCGCGGTGGAGTCGGGGCTGGACGTGAACCGGCTCGCACCGCGCGTCTCGTTCTTTTTCGCGGCGTTCACCGACCTCTTTGAAGAAGTCGCGAAATTTCGGGCCGCGCGGAGGTTGTGGGCGCGCCTCATGAAAGAGCGCTTTCAGGCGAATGACACGGCGTGTCGCCTGCGATTCCACACGCAGACGGGCGGATCGACCCTGACGGCACAGCAACCCAAGAACAACGTGGTGCGGGTGGCGATCCAGGCGTTGGCGGCGGTGCTGGGCGGAACGCAATCGCTCCATACCAACGCGTACGACGAGGCCTTGGCGCTCCCCACCGAGCAGAGCGCGACCCTGGCGCTCCGCACGCAGCAGATCCTGGCGAACGAAACCGGCGTGCCGGAGACGGTGGACCCCGTGGGCGGGAGCTGGTACGTCGAGGCGCTCACCGACCGGATGGAGCGCGAGGCCCGTGCGCTGCTGGACGGGATCGAGCAGGCGGGCGGGGCGGCCAAGGCGGTGGAGCGCGGCGTGTTTCAGGAGGCGATCGCCAAGAGCGCATACGCCGCACAGCGGGCAATCGAGGCCGGCAAGACGGTGGTGGTGGGCGTGAACGAGTACGCCGACGAACAGGAGATTCCATCGGTGCCCGCGCCCGACTACTCGGCGTTGGCGGCCGGGCAGCGGAGGCGGGTGGCGGAGATACGGGGGAAACGGGAACGGGGAAAAGTGCAAGGAGCGCTGCACGCTCTCGCAACCGCCGCGCGCGATCCCGCGGCGTTGCTCGTGGAGCCGATGCTGGAGGCGGTGCGGGCGCGGGCCACCGTGGGGGAGATCTCGGACGAGTTGCGTCGCGTGTGGGGCGTGTATCGACCCTCATGACGCCACGGCGTCGTACACACGCCGGAACTCGATCGAGCGCCCGCGGCCGTTGTCGAGGCTGACGATCACGAACAACTGCTTGCCGTCCTGCGACCGCAGGTAGTCCTCGGTCACCTTGCCACCGCCCGACACTTTTCGCTCCACCACGAAATCATTCCCCTGCCAGCGCGCCTTGATCTCGACGTCGCCGCCACCGTCCACGGTCTGTTTGAGCTTGCGTCCGTCCGCGTACAGCACCAGGGCGGCGCCGCTGTCGGGGGTGAAGCCGACCGTCGAATCCGTCTCCGCGATGACGAGTGAAGGCGGCGCCTGGAACGCGAGCTGCGACGTCTGCCGCATGCGGGCGCGTTGCTCGTCCGACATGCCGCCGCCCCGGCCTCCGCCAGCGCCATAGCCTCCCCGTCCTCCACCCCCACCTCCGAAACCTCCTCTCCGGCCGCCGACGCCGCCGCGTCGGCCGCCGCCGCCGCCCGTTCCACCCTCCGCGCCCCCGCCGCTGTCCCGTCCCTGCGTCATATCGCGCGGGTTGTCGCTGTGCGATGAGTTGTAGGTCCAGCGTCCCGACAGGTCGGGGTGCTGGGCTTGAGCGGGCGCCCGTCCGACGCCGCCCGCGAGAGCCAGGCCGGCGAGTGCCATCTGCGTGGTCAGGTTCATGGTGCGCCTCCACCGCGTCCGCGTCCCCCAGAGGCTGGGGATTTGAGCGCATCGGGAAGTTGTTTCCATTGCTCCGGCGTCAGCACGGCGCGCGCCCGTTCGAGCGCCTTGCGGATGTTGGCCCGTCCCGCCTGGAGTCGTGGCCGCATGCGGGCGAACAGGATCCCCGGATCGGGGCGGTCCCCCGCCCGCTGCACGTCGGCCTGGAGCGAGTCGCGCACCGCGGCGTTCTGCGCGTCGAGCGAATCGGCGATGTTCTGCAGCGCGCTCATCTGAGACTCCGTGAGCTTGAGCGTGTCCTTGAGTCCCACCATCACGCTGATCGGGTTGGGCAGGATCTGCGCGAAGCGCGCGGCGAACGCCGCGCCGCTCGAGTCCGCACCCAACAGGCCTCCTCTGCCGCCTCGGCCGCCGCCGAATGCGGAGCGCAGCCGGTCGCGGGTGCGGTCGGGGCCGATGGCGAGGTGCGCCTGGATGCCGAGCTGGAACGGCACGGTGACGCCACCGTTCGCCCCCGCGATGGCACCGAACCGCTGGTTCACGGCGTAGCGGAAGCTTTCGGACGTTGGATCGAACCCTCTGACGTATAGGAGCACCGGATCGGGCGCGGCGCTGAAGCCCCAGCCGCGCAGGTTCGCCGTGCCGTGCAGCCATTCGTCCAGGCCGCCGAGCAGGTTCACGGTCACCAGGGAAATCGTCAGCCGCCGGTCGAGCCCGAGCCAGGCGGGGCGCCAGTTGAGCTGGAGATCGAGCGACGGCTGCCAGGGGCCGCTGCACGAGTTGCGGGCGGCGACTTGGTCGAGCTGTGCCTCGAGACAGCTGCGCACGCCGCCCGGGGCGCCGGCGAGCAGCGTGCGCATCGCGTGTGCCACGCTGGTATCGGCCGTCACGGCGGGGTCGAACACGAAGGCGCGGTCGTTGCGCGCGCCGTCGCCGTTGATATCCGACGCCACGCTCGGTGTGAACGGTGTCCCCGACGTGACGCGCCCGATGGCGGTGATCTCGACGGCCGCGGTGATCGGATACGTGAGCGTGCCGAGCAGGGAATGCCGCCGCTCGAAGCTCGAGGTGGCCCATTCGCGCGTGTTCGGGTCACCGGCGGTGCTGGCGGCGGCGAATCCTTGGGACGAGGCTCCGGAAGAGAACGACGACTGGTCGCGCGCGCGGGTGTAGGTATACGACAGCTGGAAGCTCATGCCGCGCGCGGTGAAGCCGCCGAACCCGAGCGTCATCTGCTTCGTGTCGGACTCGAGGTCGGAGCCGATCACGAGCACCTGCCCGAACTGGGGATGGAGCCGCGAATCGGCGGAGCTGAGAGCGCCGGTGGCGGGGACGATCGAGTCGGCGGGCACGTACACGGGCCGGTTGCCCTCATCTGCGAGCATGAACGCCGGCGGGGTGACGAGGTTCAGGTCGCGGAAGCCGTACTGGCTCATGCCCCGGGCGTAGCTCGCGTCGAGCGACACGGTGTACGTCCCCAAGATGCGCCGCTGCACGCCGAGCGAGGCGCGCCAGGCGCGCGGCGCGGCGAACGCCGGACTGAACACCGTGACATTGGGACGGGGGGTGATCGTGACGGCGTTGGCCGTGTCGCTGCACTGGGACGGGATGGTGGACGGATCCTGCAGATATGCGGACCAATCGGGCGCGGGCACGGCGGCGCCGATGCACACGAGCTGCTCCTCGGCACTCGACAATCCCGGGGCGGCGAGCGCCGCGCTGTACAGGCCCGTAGGCGTGAGGCTGCGGAAGTCGCCGACGCCTCCCCGCACGATGGTGCTCGCGGGGCCGTCCGAGCCGGCGACCATCCAGGTGAATCCCACTCGGGGCGAGACGTGCAGCTCGGTGGGGATGTGGTCGGTGCGCAGCCCGAACAGCGAATCGACCGTCGGATTGTAGGCCGGCGCGCCGTTGAAGCGGGCCGCTTCGACGCGGGCGCCGTAGGTGAGCTGCAGGCCGCCGCCGGCGCGCCACGTGTCGCCCAAGTATGCGGCCGCGTTCCAGGCGGCGCCCTGCCGCTGCAGCGGGCTCAGGGTCCGGGTGAAGGTCGCCGGGCTGTCGGCGGCGAACGCGGCGAGCGACGGGAAGGTGAACGTGCCCAGTTGATTCACGCCCACATTGTCCCGCAGCTCGGTCCCATTCAGGTACAGGCCGAGCTTGAGCCGGTGCGCGGTGCGTCCCAGCAGCCAAGAGAATTCGTCGGTGATCTCGAGCGCGTGATCGTCACTCGTCTGCGGGAATCCCGTGTTGCCACCGAAGCTCAGGTTGGTGACGCTCTGGCCCGAGTTGGTCAGCGCCGACGCCACCTGCACCCGGCCGGCGGGGAGGGTCACGTACGCGGTGTTGTCGCGCCGGCTGGAGGACACGTAGCCGCGCGCCTCGTTGATGAAGTTCCCGCCGAAGTACGAGGTGAGCGACGCCATGACGCCGCCACCGGTCTGCGACATCGTGCCGCCGGTGGGGGGCAGCGCGAGGGCGCCGAGCCGGGTAGGCTGCTGCGACGTCCAGCGGCCGTCCAGGCGCAGCATCACGGTCTGGGCGTCCGACACGTTCCAGTCGATCCGCACGAGGCCGGCCGTGTTGTCCGTGGCGCGGTCGTCGGGGAGTCCGGGCACGGTGATCGGTGTACCGCTCTGCTGGGCGAGGCCGATGAAGCGCGCCACCGAATCGGGACTCACGCCCAGACGCGCCAGCGTCGCCGCGTCGGCGCTGGCGAGCGACGTGAGGCCCTGGGTACGCCAGCGTCCCTGCAGGGCGCCGAATACGAACAGTTTGTTCGCGATGATCGGTCCGCCCATGCCGCCGCCCAGTTGGTTCTGCGTGTACCCCTGCCCGAACGGCGACGCGGTGGGTCCGCCCCACGCAAGGTCTTTGTCGCGCAGCGTATAGGTGTACGACCCCTGGGGCACATTCGTGCCGCTGCGTGTGGTGGAGGCGACGAGCCCGCCGGAGAACTGGCCCCGTGCTACGTCGTAGGTGCTCGTGACCACTCGCGTGGACCGCACCGCGTCCTGGGGCACGCTGCCCGCGCCGAACGACATGCCGTCGAGGGTGATGTCGTTGGCGGTGGTGCGTTGGCCGGCCACGGAAAAGGCTGCGTCGGTGGAGTCGCTGCCGGCGATCCCCACGACGCCCGGGGCGAGCGTCGCGATGGTGTTCAAGTCGGAAGCGTCGATCGGCAATCGCGCCAGCAGCTGCGCGGACAGGTCGCGCTCGAGCGAGCCGGGCGTAGGTCGGTCGCTGTTGCGCGGGGTGCGGCGGGCGGTGACCGTGACCGGCTCAAGCGGTACGGCGGCGAGCCCCATGTGGAAGTCGGCGACGAGCCGGTCCTCGTCGGCCTGGCGGGCGATGGTGAGGCGCACCGGGGCCATGCCGATGTAGCGCGCGACGAGCTGGTACTGGCCTCCGCCGTCCGGGAACACGATGGTGAACCGCCCGCGCGCGTCGGTGGTATGCTGGCGGGAGATCTGGGTCTCGAGCGACATGGCCTGGACCACCGCGCCCGCGAGCGGCTGGCTGTCCGGTCCCGTGACCGTGCCGGTGATGATGTCGGTCGTCGCACCGACCTGAGCCGTCGCCCGGCGCGGGGCCGTTGCCACTCCCACGAGGATCAGACTCCAGATCAGGGATCGTCCGGCAGCCACGCGTGCGTGTCGCAGGGAGAGGGCACTCTGGTATACGCGGCTCGTGGGGGCGATGCTGACGGTGTCCTTGCGCGTCTCGGTATCTCGCCCGCAGCTTACGTGCGTTCCATATGCGCACGCTCATCGCCTCCATCGAAACGGAATACCGTCGCTACAAGGCCCTGGCCGAAGGCGCGATCAACCAAGTGGCAGACCCCGCGCTCGCCGAGGCCGCGGGCACCGACAATTCCATCGCCACCATCGTCTGGCACATCTCCGGGAACTTGAAGTCCCGCTTTACGGACTTCGTCACCTCCGACGGTGAGAAGCCGTGGCGGGACCGCGACTCCGAGTTCCTTGCCCGCCACGTGACGCGCGCTGAGCTCCTTGCCACGTGGGAAGAGGGTTGGCGGGTCCTATTGGCGGTCCTCGCCGACCTCGCCGACGCGGATCTCCAGCGCACGGTGACGATCCGGGCTCGGTCGCTCACGGTGGCCGAGGCGCTGCATCGTTCGCTCGCGCACGCGAGCTACCACGTTGGTCAGATCGTCTACGTGGCCAAGGCGCTGCGGGGTGCCGACTGGCAGTCCTTGAGCATTCCACCCGGTCAATCGGCGCGGTACAACCCGGCCTCCGCGGTCGAGCGCGCGCCGCGCACGATCCGTTAGGTGTCCAAGGTTCTCACCCTGCTCGGCGCGAGCGTCGGTGGCGCGATCGGCTGGTGGCTCGGCGCGCGCATCGGAACGATGACGGCCTTCATGGTCAGCACGTTGGGAACCGGGGTGGGCGTGTACGTGGGGCGGCGCATCGCGGACTCGATGCTTGCGTGAGGCGGTCAAGTAGACGGCGATGGAGCAGGATTCCGGCATCACGGCGATCGCCCACGTTATCCAGCTGTCCGTGGCGCCCGTCTTCCTGCTCTCGGGCATCGGGGCTATGCTCGCCGTGATGACGAACCGCCTGGCTCGCGTGATCGACCGCGCCAGGGCTCTCGAGACACAGGCCGCGGCGAACCCCGCCGATCCCGCGGCGATCGAGCGGCAACTGACCACGCTGGCTCGCCGGGCCAAGCTGGTCAGCTGGTCCATCACCCTGTGCACGATCACGGCGTTGCCGGTGTGTGCGGTCATCGCCATGCTTTTTATGGGCGCTTTTCTTCGGTTCGACGCGTCGGTGCCCGTGGCGCTCCTGTTCGTCGCCGCGATGGTGGCGTTCTTTCTCGGATTGCTGTCGTTCTTGCGGGAGATTTTCCTGGCGACCGCCAATCTCCGCATCGGCGCCGCGCAAATCGGACGTGCCGGCCGGTAGCGTCGCTTGCCTGGTCGTGCCGATTGTGCGTTATTGAGGCCTACGCCATGGCCCCGGCCCATCAGAACCTCGCCGTCGCCGTCGGCGCCGCGAAGGAGCACGCCAGGACGGTGTTGCAGCAGTTCGAACGCCGGGGAGACGCCCGCACCGGCCGGTCCAGCTCCGTCTATCTGGCGTTGATGGTCCTGCACAAGCGATTGCTGGCGGTGGACCCTCCGCCGGTCCAGCACTTCGTTCCCGACCTCGAGCAGCTCACGCGCGCCTGCGGCGACAAACTCGCGTCCGTGAAACCGCTCGTCGAGGCGGCTCTCGGTGTCGCGCGCGGAACGCCCCAACAGGCCTGAGGGCGAGACCCACTGGGCACGGTTGAAGACCGCCGTGGATCTGCCGCTACGCCTCGGCGCGTGGTATCGCGTCGTGGCCCCGGTGACCGCCCTTGAAGTCGTGGTCAGCATCCAGGGGACGCGCGTAGCGGTGCCGCGCCCCTACGTCGAGCTGCGCGCGACGCCGCCCGGGGAGTGGAGCGTCGTGCGCAACCCGAAGGTCAGGCCCGAGCGCACGCCCGAGGGCCTGCGGCAAGGGTACATCGTGTGCCCCGGGTGCCGGCGGCGCGTGCAGCTGCCCGCGGCCCGGCTCGCAGAGCAGCTCTGTCCGCACTGTAACGAGACCTTCCCGATCGCCTGGGACGAGAGGCCACCCAAGAAGCCCTGACGTCGCTCAGGTCTTGATGCTCTTCGAGGCCTCGTCCCACGACACCGCGCTCTTGCGGAAGTACGACTCGTTGGCCATGTGGCAGGCCAGCGCGGCGTGGTGACCGAACACCACATCCTCGGTCACCGGCTTCCGCGTCCGCACCGCTTCGAAGAACGTCCACAAGTGCGGCCGGACGTCGTCGAAATCGGGCCCGCTGAATGAGACCGTCTCCGGCATCGCCACCTGCTGGCCCACCTTGGGATCGTGTTCCTCGTGCCACTTGGCGAGGTAGGCCTGGCGCAGCGCGCGCGGGTAGCTGCCCGTGTAATAGCTGGGGTATTGATCCTTGCCGGATTGGGGTGTGAACGTCAGGCCGGACCCGGTGACCTCCAGCAGGCCCTTCGAGCCCTGGATGCGGTACGTCTCGGGCATTTCCGTCCCCAGGTTCAGCCGCATGTACGCCGGCAGGCCGTCGTAGTCGTAGACGACGGCGTGGACGTCGGGCATGTTGCGGCCGTCTTTCCAGCGTCGGATGCCGCCCACGGCGCTCGCCTGCGTGGGCGGCGCGTTGATCCCCACCATGAACATCATTCCGCTGACCAGGTGCACCAGCAGGTCGCCGGCCACGCCCGTGCCGTACTCCTTCCAGCAGCGCCAGCGCGCGAAGATGAACGGATCGAACGCGCGTTTGGGGACGGTCCCCTGCCACGTGTCCCAGTCGAGAGTCTTGGGGGAGAGATCGGGCGGTGGAGGATACTCCCACGCACCGGTGGGATCGTTGCGCCCGAGCCAGCCCTCGATGAGCATCAGGTCACCGAGGGTGCCCTGCGCGATCAGCTCCTTCGCCTTGGCGCAGACCTGGGAGCTCACCCGCTGCGAGCCGATCTGGACGATACGGCCCGCCCGTTTGGCGGCGTCCACCATGGCCACGCCGTCCGCGGGGGTGTGCGACATCGGCTTCTCGCAGTAGATGTCCTTCCCGGCGCTCACGGCGTCCACCACCACCTGCTTGTGCCAGTGATCGGGCACCGCCGCCACGATGCAGTCGATCTCCTTGTTGTCGAGCAGATCCTGGTAGCGGCGCGTGACGGGTAGATCCGCCCGCACGATCTCGCGCGCCAGCGTGTGTCGGCCGTCGTACAGGTCGGCGGCGCCAGCGCACTCGACACCCGGCAGCGTGATCGCGTTGGACAGGAGTCCCGAGCCCTGCATGCCGATGCCGATCATACCGAAGCGGACCCGGTCGCTGGCGAGGCCGGGGGGTGGACGCATGAGGAACTGCTGGGGGATGGGTCCGATTGTCTGCGCGGCGAGCGATGCGCCGGCCGCCGCCGCGCTCGTGCTCAAGAATTCGCGACGCGACCAGTCGTTCCGATTCACGTTCACGGGATCTCCTGTTCCGGGGGTCGGTCTATTATGGAGGCGCTACCGCTCGGTGCGATAGTGGAGCCCGGACCGCGCGCACCTTGACCTTCCGAGAGGAGGGCGGCAGACTCGGCAGGTGCGTGTGGGTCGCGAGTCCCGTTACGTGCTGCTGTGCCTGCTCGGCGCGCTCCCCGGCGTGGCGTGCACGCAGCAGCCCCGCTGGGTGTTCGGCCCCTTCGAGAAGCCGGGGATCGTGAACCCGATCCTCGCGCCCAATCGCGACGCCACCTTCCGCTCTCCCATGAACGACACCGTGGTGCGGTGGGAGGAGTATGCCACGTTCAACCCCGCCGCGGTCGTGAAGGACGGCAAGGTCTACGTCTTATACCGAGCCGAAGACGCGAGCGGCGACCGGCAGATCGGTCATCATACCTCGCGCATCGGGCTGGCGGAGAGCGCCGACGGCCTGCGCTTCACGCGGCGGGCCGCGCCCGTGCTGTACCCGGACCGGGACGCGCAGGCCGCCGACGAGTGGCCCGGGGGCGTCGAGGATCCGCGCGTGGTCGAGTCCGATGACGGGACCTACGTCCTCACGTACACACAGTGGAACCGCCGCATCCCCCGCCTCGCCGTCGCGACGTCCCGCGACTTGATTCACTGGACCAAACGTGGCCCCGCCTTCGCCGCCGCGAGCGGCGGGAAGTACCGCGACTTCGAGTCCAAGTCCGGCGCCATCGTGGCCCGGGTGGAGGGGGATCGGATCATCGCGACGCGGGTGAACGGCAAGTACTGGATGTACTTCAACGTGCCCGCGATTCTGATCGCGACGTCGGACGATCTCGTGGCGTGGACCCCAGTGGAAGACGACACGGGGAGGCCCCTTTCCGTCCTCGCCCCGCGACCCGGCTATTTCGACTCCTGGCTGGTCGAGGCCGGGCCGCCGGCCATCATCACGCAACGCGGGATTGTGCTGCTCTACAACGCCGGCAACAGTGGGACCTACGGCGACGCGCGGTTTCCGCCGCGGGTTTATACCGGCGGGCAGGTGCTGTACGATCGCGCCAACCCGCTCAAGCTGATCGGCCGCCTGGACGAGCCGTTCATCAAGCCGGCCGAGGACTACGAGCGCACGGGACAGTATCCCGCGGGGACGACGTTCGTGGAGGGGCTGGTCCCGTTCCACGGGGGCTGGTACCTGTACTACGGAACGGCCGATTCGCGCGTGGGCGTGGCGGTGTGGGACGCGACTCGCTGACGGTCGACGCCCTTGCGCCCGCAGTCGTTTCCCGCGCAGCTTAAGCGCCCGACATGACGAGACGATCGGCGGGGGTGAGCGCGAGAGCGACGCTGGCGGTGCTCGCCGCGGTGGGCTGGGCCACTGCGGCCCGGACACAGACCGACAGCGCCCGGCCCCGCTACACGGCGGCGGACGTGCAGTTCATGACCGGCATGATCGTGCACCACGCGCAGGCGGTGCTGATCGCCGGCTGGGCACCCGCGCACGGCGCCGGCCCGGAGCTGAAGGCGCTGCGCGAACGCATCGTCGTGGGGCAGCGCGACGAGATCGCGGCCATGCAGCGCTGGCTGCGGGAGCGCCATGAGCCCGTGCCGGACGCCGAGGCTCACGGTGCCATGATGCCGGGGATGGATCACGCGGCGCTCATGCCGGGAATGTTGACCCAGCAGCAGCTGGCGCAGCTCGACAGCGCCCGGGGGCCGGAGTTCGACCGGTTGTTTCTCACGTTCATGATCCAGCACCACCGTGGCGCGCTCACCATGGTGCGCGCGCTGATCGACACGCCCCGCGCCGCCCGCGACGGGCTGCTGTTTCAGATCGCCTCCGACATCAGCGCCGATCAGACGGCCGAGATCGACCGGATGACACGCATGCTCGATGCAATGTCACACACCTCTCAACGGAGTCCTCAGTGAGATCCACGTCCCTGTTGCTCGCGATCGGCACCGTCGTCGCGGCATGCGCCACCGCCACGAAGTCCCAGATGTCCGCCACGGCCCCGAAGCCCGACCCCCGCGTGGGCTTGCGCGCCGGGTGGATGAACGCCGCCGAGGCGGCCTGGAACCTGCGCCTCGTGGCGGCGGCACCCAAGCCGGCGTTGTTCACCAACGCGAGCGATCCGGGCGACTTCGGGTACCTCAATTCGGACCTCGCGTTCACGGGCCACTACGTCATCCAGGGCAACTTCCACGGGCTGCAGGTGTGGGACATCGCCCAGCCGACTCATCCCACGCTGGTCACGTCGTTCGTCTGCCCCGACGCGCAGAACGACGTGTCCGTCTACCGCAACCTGTTGTTCACATCGGGCGAGGACTTCAACGGCCGGCTCGACTGCGGCACCCTTGGCGTGGCCGATTCGGTGAGCAAGGACCGGATGCGGGGGATCCGCATCTTCGACATCTCGGACATCCTGCATCCCAAGGCGGTCACCAGCGTGCAGACCTGCCGCGGTTCGCACACGCACACCGTCGTGACCGATCCGAACGACACGGCCAACGTCTACATCTACGTGTCGGGATCGGCGCCGGTCCGCTCGCCCAGCGAATTGGCGGGATGCTCGGCGCTCACCCCCGACCAGGACCCGAACAGCGAGCTGTTCCGCATCGAGGTGATTCAGGTGCCGCTTGCCCATCCGGAGCAGGCGCACGTGGTCGGCAAGCCGGCGATCCTCGCCGATCTGGCCGCGCGGGAATCGCACGGCGAGGCGCCGGAAGACATTGCGGCCGCGGCCAAGGCGGCCGCGGAGGCGCGCGCCAAAGGCGGATTCACCGCGGCGATTCGCGGCGAAGAGATCGTGCTGGGACCGCGCTTCGTGGCTGCACGGCTCGACAGCATCGTCAAGGCGCGCGGCGGGAGCGGAGCCCCCACGGGCGCCGACAGCGCCACATTGAGGGCGGCGGCGCAGGGCATCGTGGACCGTATCGTGAACCCCCCCACGCCCGGAAACGGCCCCCGGCCCGGGCCCGTCCAGTGCCACGACATCACGGTGTACCCGGCGCTGGGCATCGCGGGTGGGGCGTGCGCGGGCTACGGATTGCTGCTCGACATTCATGACCCCGTCCACCCGCGCCGCATCGCCGCGGTGGCCGATTCCAACTTCGCGTTCTGGCACTCGGCGACGTTCAACAACGACGGCACGAAGCTGCTGTTCACCGACGAGTGGGGCGGGGGTCTGCAGCCCAAGTGCCGCGCAACCGACAAGCCCGAGTGGGGAGCCGACGCGATCTTTTCGGTGACGAGCAGCGCGATGACGTTCCGGAGCTACTACAAGATGCCCGCGCCGCAGACGCCCTTCGAGAACTGCGTGGCGCACAACGGCTCGCTCGTCCCCGTGCCGGGGCGCGACATCATGGCCCAGGGTTGGTATCAGGGCGGCATCTCCGTGTTCGACTGGACCGATCCCGCCCATCCCAAGGAAATCGCGTACTTCGATCGCGGCCCCATGGACTCGACCAAGCTGGTGGGCGCAGGGTCCTGGTCCGCCTACTGGTACAACGGCTACATCGTGAGCTCCGAAATCGGGCGCGGTCTCGACGTGTTCGAGCTGTTGCCGAGCGGGTTGCTGTCGCAGAACGAGATCGACGCCGCCAAGCTGGTGCACTTCGACTACCTGAACGTCCAGGACCAGCCGAAGCTGGTGTGGCCCGCGAGTTTCGTGGTGGCGCGCGCGTACCTGGACCAGCTGGCGCGCTCGGACGGACTGGCGTCCGCCAAGGTGGCGGCCGCTCGGGCCGCGCTGGCCCGCGCCGAGCGGCTGTCCGGACCGCAGCGTCGGGATGCCCTCACGCAGCTCGTCACCCAGCTCACGGGCGATGCGCCGGCCGCGGCGGATCAGGGGAAGGTGCGCACGCTCGCGGGTACGGTCGCGGACCTGGCGAACGGGGGACGCTAGCAGTCGGCGGCAGCCGGCACGCATGGCGAAGGGCAGGGTCCTTGCGGCGGCCGGGCGAGGCCGCAGTTTATGCCCGGTCTGCCGGAAAGAGGAGACCAGCTATGGCGATCCGCATTGGTGACGAGGCCCCCGATTTCACCGCCACGACGACCGAGGGCACGATCCACTTTCACGAATGGGTGGGCGACAAGTGGGCGATTCTGTTCTCCCATCCCAAGGACTTCACCCCAGTGTGCACCACGGAGCTGGGGTACATGGCGCGCCTCAAGCCGGAGTTCGACAAGCGCAACACGAAGATCATCGGATTGAGCGCGGACCCGGTGAGCGATCACGAGCGCTGGCTCGGAGACATCAAGGAAACGCAGGGGTACGCGGTCAACTATCCCCTCATCGGCGATCCCGAGCTGACCGTCGCCAAGTTGTACGACATGATTCACCCCAACGCGACCGGCGGGAAGCGCACCGCGGCGGAGAACGCCACCGTGCGCTCGGTGTTCGTGGTCGGGCCGGACAAGAAGGTCAAAGCGATGATCGTCTATCCGATGAGCACCGGGCGCAACTTCGACGAGGTGCTACGGCTGCTCGACTCGGTGCAGCTCACGGCCCGGCACACCGTCGCGACGCCCGTGAACTGGAAGCCGGGTCAGGACGTCATCATCCCGGCCTCGGTCTCGGATGAGGACGCGAAAAAGAAGTACCCGCAGGGCTTCAAGACGCACAAACCGTATCTGCGAACGGTGCGGCAGCCGCAATAAGCGGAGGTCCTCATGACCGGCCTGTTGACGCTGTGGCTTCCTATCCTGGTCTCGGCGGTGCTGGTGTTCGTCGTCAGCTCCGTCATCCACATGCTGTCGCCCTGGCACAAGAGCGACTATCCCAAGCTGCCGAACGAAGACCGTGTGATGGATGCGCTCCGCCCGCTCGCCATCCCGCCGGGGGACTACATGATGCCCCGCCCGTCGAGCCGGGAGGAAATGCGCACCCCGCAGTTCGTCGAAAAGCTCAAGAAGGGCCCCGTCCTGATGCTCACCGTGTGGCCAGGCGGCTCCATGTCCATGGGGAAGCAGCTCGTCCAGTGGTTCGTCTACGCCGTGGTCCCTTCGTCGGCTACGCGCTCGCCCTGTGGCAGATGTCGATCTGGTACCGTCGTTCCTGGATGACGACGACCAAGGCGACGGTGGACGGGTTGATCTACGCGCTGCTTACGGCCGCTACCCTGGGATGGCTGTGGCCGCACTAGGCCGACGAAGCCCGCTGCCGGGCCCGCCGTAGCGCCGCGGTCACCCGATGAGGCGCTCCCCGCTCGTCCTGCTGGTCGCGGTACTGGGCGCGCTACTGCTCTCAGGCGTGGCCCCGTACGATCGGACGACCTGGTGGCTGGAGATCTTTCCGATCCTGATCGGCGCGCCGCTGTTGGTCGCGACGCACCGACGCTTTCCCCTCACGCACCTCGCCTACACACTGCTGGCCGTCCACGCCGTCATCCTCATGGTGGGTGGTCACTACACCTACGCACGCGTTCCGCTGGGCGCCTGGGCGCAACAGGCGTTCGGGCTCGCGCGCAACGATTACGATCGGCTCGGGCACTTTGCGCAGGGCTTCGTGCCGGCCATCGTGGCGCGCGAGATCTTGCTGCGGACGTCGCCATTGCGCCCGGGCCGCTGGCTGTTCGTGCTGGTCACGGCCGTCTGCCTCGCGATCAGCGCCTGCTACGAGTTCATCGAATGGTGGGTCGCCGTCGCCGGCGGCTCCTCAGCTGAAGCGTTTCTGGGCACCCAGGGCGACGTGTGGGACACGCAGTGGGACATGTTCACCGCCCTGATCGGTGCGATCACCGCCCAGACGCTGCTGGGCTCGCTCCACGACCGCGCGCTCGCCGGGCTCCGTGCGGCACTGCTCGCTCAACACTAAGACAGCGAGGTGATCGCACGCCGCCGGGCTTTCGCGACCAGTTCGCTTCGGCGGCGCCGGCCTATGCGGCGTTTCGACCGCGCTACCCGGCGGCGCTGTTCGCGGCCCTGGCCGCCCACGCGCCGGGGCGTCACATGGCGTGGGACTGCGCTACGGGCAGCGGCCAGGCGGCGATCGGGCTGGCCGAGCACTTCGCGCAGATCGTGGCGACGGACGCGAGCGCGGCGCAGCTCGCCGCCGCGCTCGCACATCCCCACGTGCGCTATCGCCAGGCCTCGGCGGACGCGAGCGGGTTGGCGCCGCAGTCCGTGCAGCTGGTGACGGTCGCACAGGCGCTCCACTGGCTCGACCGCCCCGGGTTCTACGCGGAGGCGCGGCGCGTGCTCGTTCGGGGCGGGGTCGTCGCTGTTTGGTGCTACGGGCTGTTCGAGCTCGGCGCCGGTCTGGACGAGCCGATCCACGCGTTCTACGAGCGGACCGTGGGCCCCTACTGGCCGCCGGAGCGCGCGCTCGTCGACTCGGGCTACCGCACCATCGATTTTCCGTTCGCCGAGCTCCCGCTTCCGCCGGTCACCATGGAGGCGGAGCTGACTCTGACGGAGCTGGGCGGCTATCTCGGCACCTGGTCCGCGGTGCTGCGCTACCGCTCCGCGACGGGTCACGACCCCGTGGCCCCGTTGCTCGATCGCCTGGGCCCCGAGTGGGGCGGTCCGGAGCGGCGCCGCTTGGCCCGCTGGCCGCTGGCGATCCGCGCCGGCCGCGTCGCGGCGTAACCCCCATTGCGGGACGTGGTGTGTCCGCCGCAGCTTACAGCTACCAACTCTGCCTGCCAGGAGTGCGAGCGATGTCCAAAGGGGACGACCGCAAGCTGGCCGCCTTGGCGAAGAAGAACGCCGCCAAGGCCGCCAAGGCGAAGCCCACCAAGCGCCGCCGCTACGACGACACGCTGCCGCCCGAGCGGGAGGAAGACCTCGAGCTGCGCGACTTCTTTTCGGAGATGAAGAAGCGCGAGTTCTAGGACGCGCCGTCGTCGGCTGCCGGGTCAAGTCCGGCTGGGCAACGGCCGTGCTCGTGATGGGCCCCGCGGGCTCCCCCCGCGTGGTGGACCGGCAGGTCCTCGAGTTGAGCGATGCGTCCGTGCCGACCTCCCGCCAACCATACCACGCCGTCATGGGCGCCCGTCAGGGCGACCGGACGGCGCTCGAGCGCCGGCTGCGAGGGATCGTCGAGCGGGTCGCACGGCGCTCACTCACGCAGCTGCTCGCGCGCTATCGCGTCCAGGGTCGGACGGTGCGCGGGCTCGCCCTGGTCGTGGGGAGCGTCATCGACCCGGCTTCCATCGGCAACGATCACATCCGGGCCCACGCACTCGAGGGGCAGTTGTTTCGCTCGGCACTGGTGCGCGCGGCGGGGAAGGCTCGCCTGGACTGTACGACGCACGTCGAGCGCGGCCTCTATGAGGCGGCGGCGGCCCGGCTCAAGCGCACGCCCGCCCAGCTCAGGCGAGTGGTGGCGGAGCTGGGGCGGACGGTGGAAGGCCCCTGGCGCGCGGACGAGAAGACGGCCACGCTGGCGGCCTGGATGGTGCTCGCGCGGGCACATTGACCCCGCCCGGTCACCCGGCTAAGTTGTTGTGCGATGCCGACCTACGAGTACAAGTGCCCGGCCGGGCATGCCTTTGAAAAGTTCTACCCGACGATGAACAACCAGCGGCGGGTGAAGTGTCCCACGTGCGGCAAGCTGGCCGAGCGTCGGATATCGGGAGGGACGGGTCTGGTCTTCAAGGGTTCCGGTTTCTACATCACCGACTACAAGCGTGCCGGCAGCGGGAACCCTGAATCGACAGAGGGATCCAAGCCCGAGTCGAAACCCGAGGCGAAGCCCGAGGCGAAGCCCGCGACCGAGTCGAGGCCCGACAGCGCCAAGAAGAAAAAGCCCTCCGGCGACAAGTGAGGGCGCACGAGGCGATCCGCGCGGCCCTGGCGACGGCGGCGGCGCGGCTGGGTGCGTCCGTGTCCGCGTCCGCGGTCGAGCTGGAGCGCCCGCGCGACGCGGCGCACGGGGATGTCGCCACCAATCTGGCGCTCACCCTGGCCAAGTCGCTCAACCAGAAGCCGCGAGCCGTGGCCGAGCGGCTCGTCGCGGCGCTCGAGCTGCCGCAGGGCCTGGTGCGTCAGATGGCCGTCGCGGGGCCGGGGTTCATCAATTTCTTCCTCGCCGAGGAGCAGCTCACTTCGGTGGTCGCCGCCGTGCTTGCGGCGGGCGAGCGGTACGGGCGCAGCGACGGGGGGGTCGGGAAGCCCGTCAACGTCGAGTTCGTGTCGGCGAATCCGACGGGCCCGCTGCACGTGGGACACGGTCGGCAGGCGGCCCTGGGCGATGCGATCGCCGCCCTGCTCGAATGGACCGGCTGGCGGGTGACGCGGGAGTTCTACTACAACGATGGCGGCGTGCAGATCGCCAATCTGGCGCGCAGCGTGCAGGCCCGGATCCGCGAGCAGCGCGGGCAGGCGGCCCCGCTGCCGGAGGGCGGATATCACGGGGAGTACATCCGCGAGATCGCGGAGCGCTACCTCGCCGGGCACCCGGAAGATCCCGAGGGTGCCGACCTCGACGCGGTGCGCCGCTTCGCGGTGCAGCAGCTCCGCGAGGAGCAGGACCGCGACCTCCAGGCGCTCGGGGTCAAGTTCGACGTCTACTTCCTCGAGTCGTCGCTGTACGCGACGAGCAAGGTGGAGCAGACGCTGGGCCGGCTGGTGACGGCCGGGCACACGTACGAGCAGGACGGCGCCCTCTGGCTCCGGACGACCGATTTCGGCGACGACAAGGACCGCGTGATGCGAAAGCGGGCCGAGAAAGGCGGGGACTATACGTACTTTCTGCCGGACGTGGCCTATCACGTCGACAAGTGGGAGCGGGGGTTCTCGCGCGCGATCAACGTGCAGGGCGCCGACCACCACAGTACGGTCACGCGGGTACGCATTGGCCTGCAGGCGCTGGACATGGGGATTCCAACCGGCTATCCCGAGTACGTTCTGCACCAGATGGTGACGGTGATGAAGGGCGGCCAGGAAATGCGGCTGTCCAAGCGGGCGGGGAGTTACCTGACCCTGCGCGAGCTGGTGGACGAAGTGGGACGCGACGCCGTCCGTTACTTCTTCCTGATGCGCCGCGGCGACTCGCACCTCGTGTTCGACGTCGACCTCGCCAAGAGTCAGAC
>QHTP01000054.1 GCA_003220855.1 Gemmatimonadota bacterium | reverse complement strand
CGAGCGGCGACTCGACAGCGAGCTCAAAGGGTGGCTTGCGTTCGCGAAGCAGAAGCTGGTCGAAGTGGCGACGCTGGCGCAGGCGCTGCGCGACGGGCGGGAGTCCGTGGCGGCGACGCTCGAAGCGAACGAGCGTACGCTCGCCGGTCGGCGCATCTCCCGCCGCATCCACAACCCGGCCGTGAAGCAACGGGCGCGGGGCGTGACGGAGCACGACATGCGCCGCGCGTCGCCATTCGCCGAGCGCCGTCGCAAGCAGCTGCGGCTGATCACCCGCACGTTGAAGCTCCAGGAAGAGCTGGGGCTGGACATACTGGTCCACGGTGAGTTCGAGCGCAACGACATGGTGGAGTACTTCGGCGAGCAGCTCGAGGGATTCGCCTTCACGGAGCACGGGTGGGTGCAGTCGTACGGGACCCGCTACGTAAAGCCGCCCATCATTTACGGCGACGTGTCTCGCCCCAAGGCGATGACGGTGCGCTGGAGCACGTTCGCGCAGTCCAAGACGGCGCGACCGGTGAAGGGCATGCTGACCGGCCCGGTGACGATTCTGCAGTGGTCGTTCGTGCGCGACGATCAGCCCCGCGCCGAGACCGCGAAGCAGCTGGCGCTGGCGATCCGCGACGAAGTCAAGGATCTGGAGGCTGCCGGGATCCGCGTGATCCAGATCGACGAGCCGGCGCTGCGCGAAGGCCTGCCGCTGCGGCGCGCGGAGTGGCCGGGGTACCTCGAGTGGGCGGTGAACGCGTTCCGGCTGGCCACCGCGGGCGTGTCGGACGCCACCCAGATCCACACGCACATGTGTTACAGCGAGTTCAACGACGTGATCCGGGTGATCGAGAAGATGGATGCCGACGTGATTTCGATCGAAAACGCGCGCTCGGTGTCGGAACTGCTCGAGGGGTTCAAGGAATACCGCTATCCGAACGAGATCGGGCCGGGCGTCTATGATATCCATTCCCCCCGCGTGCCGACCACGGCGGAGATCGTGCAGGCGTTGAAGCGCATGCAGGAGGTGCTCGACGACCGCCAGATCTGGGTCAACCCCGACTGCGGCCTCAAGACGCGCGGCTGGCAAGAGACGCTGGCGGCGCTGCGCAACCTGGTGCATGCGGCGCGCCAGATGCGGCCCGTGCCCTCGCCGACCGGCGCGCCGAGTTAAGTTTACGTCATGAACCCCGCCGAAATCCGGATCACCGCCGAGCCGATCGACACCAGCCGCTGCAAGTTCGTCGTGAGCGAGCCGGTGCATGCGGGCGGCGTGCGGCGATTCGCGTCGTCCGACGACGCGAGCGGCTCGCCGCTCGCCGAGGCGATCTTCGCGATCCCGGACGCGGACGTGGCCGAGGTGATCGTCTCCGGGAACCTCGTGACGGTCGTGAAGCGCGGTCCCGCCCCGTGGCAGACGGTGGGGAAGGCGGTGGGTCAGGCGATCCGCGCCGTCGTCGCCGCGGCCGGCCCGGCCGTGGCGCCCAAGCCCGCGGGGCCCGCGACGCCCGGCACGGACGACGACGCGCTGTACGAGCGGGTCGCCGACCTGTTCGAGAGCCAGGTGAATCCCATGGTCGCGCGGCACGGCGGCCGGGTCGAGCTCATCGACGTGCAGGACGCCGTCGTGATGGTCCGCATGGCGGGCGGGTGCCAGGGATGCGGCATGGCGGACGTGACGCTGCGCCAGGGAATCGAGGCGATGCTGCAGCAGCATGTCCCCGATGTGAAGGGCGTCGTCGACATCACCGATCACGCCGCCGGCTCCAACCCGTACTTCGCCGCCGCCAAGAAGTAAGGCGCGGCATGCCGCGCCAGTCGGTCCCCCGCCTGCTGCTGCTCCTGCCCACGGCGACCTACCGCACGGCCGCGTTCGTGGAGGCCGCGCGCCGCCTGGGAGTCGAGCTCACCGTCGCCTCCGAGCGTCCCAGCACGTTCCAGGACGCGAACCCCGGCGGCCTCGTCACGCTCGACCTCTCCGACCCGGACCGTGCCGCCGCTCAGGCACGGGCCTTCGGGCGCGAACATCCGCTGCAGGGGGTGGTGGGCGTGGACGACGACACGGCGGTCGTGGCGGCCGCGATCGCCGACAGGCTCGGCCTGCGCGGCAACGCCGTCGTCGCGGCGCGCGCGGCGCGCGACAAGCACGAGCAGCGGACGCTGCTCGCCGCGGCGGGCGTGCCCGTGCCCCGCTTTACGCTGTATCGGGTGGACGACGATGCACGGCAGCTCGCCGCGGGGGTGTCCTACCCCTGCGTGCTCAAGCCGCTGCGCCTGGCCGCCAGCCGCGGCGTGATCCGCGCGGACACACCCGAAGCGTTCGTCGCCGCCTTCGAGCGGGTAAGGCGAATACTCGAGCGAGCGGGATCCGAGATGCGGGATGCGTCCGTCTCCACGGATCTCGCATCCCGCATCCCGCATCCCGCATCCGGCTCGATCCTCGTCGAGGACTTCGTTCCCGGCCCGGAAGTGGCGCTCGAGGGGCTGCTCGTCGCGGGCCAGCTTCAGGTGCTCGCGCTGTTCGACAAGCCCGACCCGCTCGACGGCCCGTATTTCGAAGAGACGATCTACGTCACGCCGTCGCGCCTTCCAGCGGACGCGCAGCGCGCGGTCGCGGCGTGCGCGGAGCGGGCGGCCGCGGCGCTCGGGCTCCGGGAAGGACCGGTGCACGCCGAGCTGCGGGTGAACTCCAGGGGCCCCTGGCTGATCGAGCTCGCCGCGCGGCCGATCGGAGGGCGCTGTAGCGGGGCGCTGCGGTTCGAAATCAGGGAAAGGGGAAAGGGGAAAGGGGAAATGCTTTCGCTCGAGGAGATCGTCATCCGGCACGCCCTGGGCATGGAGCTGCCCGTGCTCGAGCGCGAGCGGCAAGCGTCGGGAGTGATGATGATCCCCGTCCCGGGCGCCGGCGTGTTACGAGAGGTGCGGGGTGTGGATGCGGCGCGGGCGGTGCCGCTGGTCGAGGAGGTCGCCATCGTCGCGCATCCGGGCCAGGAGCTCGTGCCGTGGCCCGAGGGCGCGCGCTATCCCGGATTCATCTTTGCGCGCGGTGCGTCGCCCGAGGCGGTCGAGACCGCGCTACGGGCCGCGCATCGGGAGCTGCAGTTCGTGCTGGTGTAGGAGCTACGCCGCCGTGGCGACGCACTCGAGCCAGTTGCGCGGCACGTGGTTCATGCCCGTCTCTTCGATTGTGCGGCGGAGCCCCTCTTTCAGCGCGCTCGAGCCTTCCTCGAGCGGTACTCCTGGAAGCGCGCCCTCGATGAACAACGAGAAGCGCCCGATGTCTTCCAGCGCCTCGGGAGTCATCTCGATGCGCACCAGGTCGACCGCGGGGCGTGTGAAGCCGGCCTGAACGCACAGCTCGCCGTACTCCTCAACCGAGAGGAACTGGCGCGCGACCGCGTGGGCGCTGTGCTGCACCTCGAACCCGCGCTCGCGCAGCACCTGCGCGGCGCGCACCACCCAGCGGCGCCAGAACCCCGCCGTGCCGTCGACGTACGCGCCCTTAAAGAACGTCGTATTGAACGCGAACACGCCGTCCCGCTTCAGCACCTTGCGGATTTCGGCGATCACCTGCGCCTTGTCGGGCACGAGGTGGATGGCGTTCAGGAACACGACCGCATCGGCCGACGACACGAGGCGCGATACCCACTCGGCGCTACCCTCGATGAACTCGACGACCTTGGAGTGGATGGCGGCTCGGGCTTTGGAGAGGGCCGATGGGGAGGGATCGATGCCGATCACCTTGGCGTTGCGCGCGTCGTCCAGACGCTCCAAGATCAGCTTGGTGACGGCTCCCGGGCCGCAGCCCAGATCGACGATCTTGCGGCGACCGGGGCAGATGACCCGCTCGACGATCCAGCGATTCACCTCGGTGAAAAACGGGTGTCGGGTGAAGGCTTCGAACGAAAAGCGTTCGTCGCCGCCCTCTTCGTGAGCTGCCATGGAGCCCTCCCCGTCTCTCAGACTTGTGAATCGCGGCCGCACCGCGTCGATTCCCAAGGTTCCAAGATACACCCTTGGGGCTGGCTTCGCGCCCAGGCGCGATCTAGTATGGGCATCTAAGTGATCCCGCCAAGACGTCTCAGTCAAGAGGAAGAACGCTCCCTGGTGCGCCGGCTCAAGGCGCGAGACGAGCACGCGCTGCGGGAGTTATACGACGCGCTCGCACCGTGGGTGCTGGGCCTCGCCTATCGCATCCTGCAAGACGAGGACGAGGCGGAAGAGGTAGTCGGCGACGTCTTCGTGAAAGTGTGGCGTCATGTCCACAGGCACGATCCGCGACGCGGTCCGCTGGTGCCTTGGGTGCTGTCGATCACGCGCAACCGGGCGCTGGACGAACTGCGGCGGCGCCGGCGATGGTGGCGGAAGGCGGACCGTTTGGGGCAGGCGCAGGGGCCGGAAGAGCAGCTGGAGAACCCGGCGCCGCACGAAGCAGCCGTGCCCGGGTGGCCGCTGCACCGCGAGGTGCACGCCGCGCTCGCGTCGCTGCCCGACGAGCTGCGGCGCGTGGTGACGCTGGCGTATTTCGAGGGGCTGTCGCACAGTCAGATCGCGCGCCGCCTGCAGCAGCCGCTGGGGACGGTGAAAACGCGGCTGCGGGCCGCTCATCAGAAGCTGACCGATCAGCTGGCACATTTGAAGGATTGGCTGCAATGACGGACTGGTTGGGCATGTCGGTGCCGCCGCGGACCCCTCGCCCCGAGCTCAAGGGACGCGTGCTGGCGCGCGCCGTGGCGCGCGGGCGGCGCTGGCCGCTCGCGCTGGCGGCGGCCCTCGTGGTCGTGACGGCAGGAGTGGGGAGCGCGTGGTGGGCGTACCGAACGATCGAGGCGCTCGGGGCGGACCGCGATCGACTCGCGGCGCACGTCGCGGCGCTCGAAGACACGGTCTCGAGCTTCATCCACGACCCCGCCACCCGGCTGATCCAGGTTCCCGTCTCGACGGGGGGCCGTGTCGGGTCGGTGACGATTTTCGCCGACAGCGTGCGGCACCGCTGGCTGGTGCGGTGCGATGGCCTGGCCCCCAACGCCAGGGACCAGGCCTACCAGCTGTGGTTCGTCACCGACCAGGGGATGCGGCCCGCGGCCGTGATGCCGATGGATCGGGACCAGCCCATGGTGATGGGGCTGCCGCTGCCGCAGGCGGGGGAGCGCGTGACGGGCGCTGCGATGAGCATCGAGCCGCGGGCCGGCTCGCTGAGTCCGAGCGGGCCCATGGTCTTCCACGTGGGGCTTTAGGAGCGCTTCTCCGCCAGGTCGTGGACGGTCTGGAGCTCGACGACCTTGAGGCGGCGCTGCCCCATGGGGAGCGCGGTGGTCACCGATTGTCCCACCTTGGCCCCCAGCAGCGCCTTCCCGAGGGGGGAGGCCATCGAGACCGGCGTTTCGTGCCCGTCGTCGTCACCCTCGATGAACTCGCCGAGCGTGAGCGCGTACGTCTCCCGCTGCTTCGTGTCGACGTCCTGCACCGTCACCCGGGAGCCGAACCCCACGCGGTCACGCGGGATATCGGACTCCTGGACGCTCGAGAGCTTGGAGAGCCGCAGCCGCAGGTGGCTCAAGCGCGATGTCACGAACTGCTGGCGCTCGAGCGCGGCCTTGTATTCGGAGTTCTCCCGCAGGTCACCGTGCGCGCGCGCCCGCTCGATCTCCTTCGGCAGCACGAAGTTGATCTCGTGGTTCAGGCGCTCGACCTCGGAT
>QHTP01000027.1 GCA_003220855.1 Gemmatimonadota bacterium | reverse complement strand
ACAACTGGAACACCATCGCAGCGAACGGCGGGTAGGCGGGGCCGCGGACATGGGGCGGGAGATCGAAGAGCGGGCGCCCCGTCAGGAAGTAGTATCCTTGCAGCCAGAACGCTCCGAAATCGCTGTGGACCACCGTCTCCCGCGACGCTCGGGCCGCCGAGACCGGCCAGAGCAGCAGCAGGAGCAACAGGAGCGTGAGCGCGAACAGCACGCGCCGCGCCGTCCAGTATTCGCGCCGCAGAATCCCGGTCACGGCTTGGGGGCATCGAGCGACGAGAGGTACGCCCGCGCTGCCGGCAAGACCCGGTCCTGGGCGTCGGCGAGCGAGCCCTCCAACGACGCCCCCGCCGCCTTCGTGTGCCCGCCGCCTCCGAAACGGCCCGCCAGCTCCGCCACGTCCACGTCGCCGAGCGACCGGAAGCTGACCTTGACCTTCCCGTTCGCCAGATTGCGGAACAGCAGCGCGAGCCGCACGCCGGCGATGGAGCGCGGGTATTCGACGATACCGTCGAGATCGTCGGCCGTGGCGCCGTGGCGCCGCAGTGCGTCCGGTGGGACCGTGACCCACGCGAGGCCGTGGTCGGGCTCCACCACGAGGGTCTCGAGCACTTCCGTCATCAGGCGCACACGTCCCTCGGGGGCGCTCGCGTACACCGACGCATAGATCGACTCGGGATCCACGCCGCGCTCGAGCAGCGCGCCGGCCACCCGCAGGGCGCGGGGCGTGGTGTTGGCGAACCGGAAGGCCCCCGTGTCGGTGAGGATGCCCACGTACAGCGCCCGCGCGGCCTCGGGCGAGAGCGGCCACTCGAGCGCGCTCGCGAAGTCGAACACCAGCTCGGCCGTGGCGGCGGCGTCGGGCGCTACCAGGCGCGGCCCGCCCGGGAGCGAGCCGCCGCTGACGTGGTGATCGATGCACGCGACCGTGTGGGAGTGCGTGATGGCGCGCGCGAGATCCCCCAGGCGGCTCACGTCCGAGATGTCGAGCACGACCACGACGTCGGCGGACTCGATTTCGCGCGTGGCGCGCTCGGAGTGATCCGCGCCGGCCGGCACGAGGAAATGGAACCGCTCCGGGATGGGCGTGGGGTTGGCGATCGCGGCCCGGAGCCCCCGCGCGGTGAGCAGGTGCCACAGCGCCACCTCGCTCCCCACGCCGTCGCCGTCGGCGTTCACGTGCGTGGTGAGGGCGACGCGCCGTCCCGGCGCGAGCACGGCGGCCACGGCCTGCGCGGCCCGAGCGCGCTCGGCAGGGATGAAGACTCCGTTTGTCGACATGGCATCAAGATAAATAGAAGGCGTCGCGGGCTACTGCCCTCTCGTCGCGACTAACGACAGTCTTTGCGAGCCCGCGACACCACTCACCTTGAGCGTATTGTTCGCCAGGCTGAACGTACCGGTCAACTGGCTGAGTCCCAGGTTCACGTCGATCGTCTCGCCGGACGTGGTGTAGGTGCCGGTGATGTTCTGTTGCTGAGCGTTAACGGTGAGCGAGGCGGTGAAATTGCTGGACGTGAGGGTCACGGTGCCCGTGGCCGCGGGTGGCACGAGGTCCGGCTTCACCCCCTGACACAGAGACGTAAGGGTGTACGACCCAGGGAGGGTGTCCGACATTGCCGCGATCCCCCCGTGGTACGTATCACACGGGGCCGGCGCCGTGGCCTTGTCCCCGCCACAGGCGGCCGCCGCGAGCGCAACGCAGCACGACCAGAGCTTCAAGGCACCTTCCGCTTCGGGGCCCCTAAAGCTACGCCCAGGAGTCCCGGGACGACAAGAACCGCACGGACCCGACGGTTCCCCGTGACGGTTCTCCGTGACGGTTCTCGGTGACGCCTCTTCGCGACGTCGTTTCGCGACGCCTCTCGGCGTTTAGGGCGTCTAGCCCCGCAGCGCGCTGTGTTTCCGGCTGTAGCCGAAGTAGATCCCGAATCCGATCACCAGCCACACCGCCAGTCGGATCCACGTATCGAGGGGCAGCGTGAGCATGAGGCCCAAACAGGAGAAAATGCCCAGGAGCGGTACCAGCGGCACGAGGGGCGTCCGGAACGGTCGCTCCAGATCGGGACGCGTGTGCCGCAATATCCACACCCCGGCGCACACCAGCGCGAACGCGAGCAGCGTGCCGATGTTGACCCACGTGCCGAGCAGCTGCAACGGCAAGAGCCCCGTCGCGAAGCATACCGCGATGCCCGTGTAGATCGTGGACAGGTACGGGGTGCGGAAGCGGGGATGGACTTTCCCAGCCCAGGGCCCGAGCAGGCCGTCGCGAGACATCGAGTAGAACACGCGGGACTGCCCCAGCAGCATGACGAGGATCACGGACCCGATGCCGAGCACTGCGCCCACATCGATCGAGACCCGAATCCACCACGGCGCGCCGATCCGCTCCATCGCGTACGCCATCGGCGCCGGGAGGTTGAGCTCGCCGTAGGGAACCATCCCCACCAGCACGGCCGACACTACGACGTACAGCAGGGTGCAAATCGCGAGCGAGCCGAGGATGCCGATGGGCATGTCACGCTGGGGGTTCTTCGATTCCTGCGCCGCGGTCGAGACCGTGTCGAACCCGATGTAGGAGAAGAACACGAGGCCCGCGCCGCGCAGGACGCCGGACCAACCGTAGCTGCCCCACTCCCCCGTGTTGGGGGGGATGAAGGGCGTCCAGTTGGCCGGCCTGACGTGCGACAGGCCGACGAACACGACCAGCAGCACGATCGCGACCTTGAGAATCACGATGGCGCTGTTGACCCGCGCCGACTGGCTGATGCCGATCACCAGCACGGCGGACATCACCGCGACGATGAGGACGGCCGGGAGGTTGATGATCGCGCCGGTCAGGTTCAGCCCCGGATGAGCGCATCCCACGGCATGGGCGGTCACTTGCGCGGCCGTGCACAGCTGCGTGGGAGGGGCCGTGAGGCTCGCGGGAATCCGCACACCGAACAGGCCCAGCAGGGACACGAAGTGCCCCGACCAGCCGACGCCCACGGTGGCGGCGCCGGCGGCGTATTCCAGCACCAGGTCCCAGCCGATGATCCACGCCGCGAGCTCGCCCATGGTGGCGTAGGCGTACGTATAGGCGCTGCCCGCGACCGGCACCGCGCTCGCCATCTCGGCGTAACACAGGCCCGCAAACGCGCACGCGATCCCGACAAGCACCATCGAGAGGGGCACGGCGGGGCCGGCGTAGAGCGCGGCCACCTGCCCCGTGATCACGAAGATGCCCGCACCGATGACGGCGCCGATGCCGAGCGTGACGAGATTGAGGGGCCCGAGCGCCCGCACGAGCGCGTGCTCCCCGGTCGCCTCCGCCTCGGCGCGCAAGGTGGCGATCGGCTTCGTGGCGAACAGGGTCATCCCCGAGTTTGGGCGCTCGCCGTCATGCCGGACAGTGACGTGGGACGGGTGGGACTGTGGCGGGGACGAGTGGGACTAGGGGTTCGAGGGTCGCGCCCGAAGGGCCACAGCGAGACTGCCCAGTCCATTTCGCTCCAGCAGCCCCAGCCAGCGCGGATCGGCGCCAACCGGCCGGAATCCGGGAGCGAGCACGGTGCCGAGCATCCATACCGCCGCGTTCCGCTGGGCAAATCCTTGTTCCAGGAGCGCCAAGGCCCGCGGCTCTTCCCCGAGAGCCCAGAGGATGAGGGCCGCGTAGGTAGGTCCCGCGTCTCGTCCCTCGAGCTCCGCGACCAACCGCCGGGCGGCGTCCGCGCGACCGGCCTGCGCGTAGGCGGTCCCCAACATGCTCACCAGGAGAAAGCTCCGGGCCGAGTACGCCACCGCTTGCTCGAGCGCGCTGAGCCCCGCATCGAACTCCCCGCGTTGGACGCGAACCCAACCGAGTGACCAGGAGGAGGCTGGAAACGTGGGCTCGAGCTCGACGGCGCGTTCCGCCGCCTCGAGGGCGTCGTCGGACGAACCGGCGAAGGAGAGGGCCAGAGCCGTCAGCGCGTTCACCAGGGGGGAGAGGGGGTCGAGCCGTTGCCCGTGCCGGACGAGCACAAGCGCTTCTTCCCGGCGCCCCAGGGACAGCATAAGAATGGCGAGCCAGATGTGCGGCAGCGCCCACCGCGGATTGAGCTCGATCGCCCGCTGGAACTCCCGTTCGGCGCGCTCCAAGTCCCAACCGAAGGTCCATTCGTAGAAGCCCACCGAGTAGTGCGCCTCGGCGAGGCGGTCGTCGAGGGCGAGCGCCCGCTCCGCCGCGTCACGGGTGCGCTCCTGGACGGTCGTCGACGGCATGTACCCATACACACCGAGGATGCAGTACGTGTCGGCGAGGCCGGCGTACGGCGCGGCGAAGCCGGGATCCGCGGCGATGGCGCGCTCGAAGCAGTCGATCGCCTTCTGCAGGCCCTCGCCGCGCCGCGCCCAGAAGTAGCGTCCCTTGAGGTACAGATCGTACGCCTCCAAGTCGTCGGTACCCGGCCGAACGAGCGGCGCTTCGGGCCTGGCCAGCGTGACACGGAGCCGCGCCACGATCGCCCGAGCAATTTCGTCCTGCACGGCGAAGATGTCGTCCATCCCGCGATCGTACCGCTCCGACCAGAGCTGATAGCCGTCCGCGGCGTTCGTGAGCTGGGCGGTGACGCGCAGCCGATCGCCGGCCCGCCGGACGCTCCCCTCGAGCAGCGTGCGCACGCCGAGGCGGTCGCCGATCGTCCGGAGGTCCCCCCGCTTGCCCTTGAACGCGAACGACGACGTCCGGGCCGCCACGTGGAGATCCCCGAGCTGGGCGAGCGCGTTGATGACCTCTTCCGTCATGCCGTCACTGAAGTACTCGTTCTCCGGATCGGGACTGAGATTCGTGAAGGGCAGCACGGCGATGGACTGCGGCGGCGCGGTGCGCGCCGGCGGCATGGCCGGCGCCGATACCAGGGCCGCGGCGAAGTCGGCGGCGGTGGCAAATCGGTCGGCCGGCACCCGCGCCAGCGCCCTAGTGATCGCCCGCTCGACCGGCTCCGGGACATCCCGCAGCGTGCGGATGTGCGGCACCGGCTCGCTGAACCGCTTCGCGATAATCGCTTGCGCCGTGGCGCCGGTGTAAGGCGGCTCGCCCGCCAGCATCTCGTACAGCACGCAGCCCAGGCTGTACACGTCGCTCCGGCCGTCGACCTGAGCATCGCCTGCCGCTTGCTCCGGACTCATGTAGCTCGGGGTGCCAACGGTGAGCCCCGACTGCGTGAGCGGCCTTGTCCCGGCCCCGATCAGCGCGCGCGCGATTCCGAAGTCGGCCACCACCGCGAGGCCGTCCTGAAACAGGATATTCTCGGGCTTGATGTCCCGATGGACAACCTGGTGTCGGTGGGCATAGTCCAGTGCTCCCGCCACCTCCTGGCCGATCCGCAGGGTGTCGTCGAGGGGCAGTTGCGACTCCCGATCGAGCCGCGCCCGTAGCGACTCGCCCTCGACGTGCGGCATGACGTAATACAGCAGACCGTCCGCATCTCCCGAGTCGAGCAACGCCAGAATGTGCGGATGGGCCAGTGGCGCGGCCAGCGCGATCTCCCGCAGAAACCTCTCGGGGCCGAGTGCCGCGGCCAGCTCGGGCCGCAAGACCTTGAGGGCTACCGAGCGGTCGTGACGCAGGTCGTGGGCGAGGAATACGTGCGCCATGCCACCACGGCCGAGCTCGCGCTCGATCGTGTAGCGCCCGGCGAGGGCGGCGGAGAGACGGGCAAGCAAGTCGGCCACGGCAGCCTCGCAGTATCCCATCATAGGGAAGCCGTCCGAGGCTCGCCAGCCTTGAGCGCGCCAGGGTCGGCGCGGGACTCAGGTGACGGGCGCGCTCAGCAGGTTGGCGCGGTAGCGACGTGAGAGGACGACGCGCGCGCCGCTTTCGAGAATAACGACCGCGTCGCCGTGAAACCACGGCTGCACTTCGCGCACGCGGTCGAGGTTGACGAGCGCCGATCGGCTGACGCGGCGGAACTGCTCCGGGTCGAGCCGTGCCTCGAGCGCACTGAGCGTGGAGCGGAGCACGTGAGTGGTATCGCCCACGTGGAGGCGGACATAGTTCTTCGCTGCCTCCATCCAGTCGACGTCACTCGTCCGTACGAAGAAACTGCGGCCGTCGTTCTCGACCAACAGTCGCTCGGCCGTGGGGCGCGCGACAAGCCGCCGTTCCAGCCCCGCCAGCGCGGCGCGGCGATCCTCTAAGTCGCGGTGGTAGTCGCGCGCATGCACGACGGCCAGGATCGTCCAGTAGATGAGCACGTTCCAGTGGTAGAACAGCGTGAAGTTGTCCACCAGCTTCTGCGTGAACAGGAACGGCTCGCCCGCCGCCGCGTGCAGCAGATCCTGCACACCCACCGCGGCCACGAGCTGCAGCAGCGCCAGGTCGAGGCTCGCGCCGAGGTGGATAAAGAAGTGGCGGCCGAAGTTGGCGCGGTCCACTCGGAATCGGCGCCCCAGCCACGCGACGACGAGCGAGAGGAGGCCCCACAGGTACCAGGCGGGGAGCGTGGTCGCGAGCGCCTGCCACCACGCGTACGGATGCAGCGCGAGTCGTTGATCTGCGAAGAAGAGCTGCACGCCCGATACGAGCCCGGGCAGCGTCCAGAAACCCAGCCACTTCACGTCTCTATTCCTTGGCCGCGAGTTTCGAGTGGCTGACGCTGTACGCGAAGTAGATCACGATTCCCACCACGAACCAGATGATGAGCCGCTCCCACGTACGCCACGGCAGCGACGCCATCAGGTAGAGCGCCGAGAACGCGCCCGCCGGCGCCACGAACCACCCCCACGGCGTCGTGAACGCCCGGGGCAGGTTCGGCTCGCGCAAGCGCAGCACCAACACCCCGATCGACACGATCACGAACGCGAGGAGCGTGCCGATCGAGACCAGGCTCCCCGCTTCGCGCACGGTGAGGAGCGCCGACACGAACGCCACCCCGATGCCGGTGATGATCGAGGTGAGGTAGGGAGTCTGAAACTTCGGATGGATCTTGTTGACGAACTGTGGCAGGAGGCCGTCGCGCGACATGCTCCAGAACACGCGCGATTGCCCGAGCAGCATCACCAGGATCACCGACGAGAGCCCGAAGATCGCGCCGAGCTTGATGAGCGACGACATCCAGCCCATGCCCGCCCGGTCGGCGGCCACGGCGATCGGATCGGGCACGTTCAACAACTTATAGGGCACCACCCCCGTCGCGATCCCGGACACGAGGATGTAGAGCGCCGTGCAGATCAGGAGCGACCCGATGATGCCGATGGGCATATCCTTCTGGGGGTTTTTCGCTTCCTGCGCGGCGGTGCTCACGGCGTCGAACCCGATGTAGGCGAAGAACACGATCGCCCCGCCGGTCATGACACCGCTCCAACCGTAGATCCCGGGCCCTTCTTGAGGCGGAATGAACGGATGCCAGTTGGCCGGGTTGATGGCGTGCGCCGCACCCACGATGAACAGCAACACCACGGCCACCTTCACGAACACGATGACGTTGTTGACGTTGGCGGACTCCTTGATGCCGATGACGAGCAGCGTCGTGACGATCGCGATGATGATGACGGCCGGGAGGTTGAAGACCGCGGTCACCGTCGACCCGTCAGCCAGAGTGACGACCGTGCCGCGCGCCGCCGAGAGGGCGGGCGGGACGACGATCCCGAAGTCCTTGAGAAGGGAGACGACATACCCCGACCACCCGATCGCTACCGTGACGGCGCCGAGCGCGTACTCGAGCACGAGATCCCAGCCGATGATCCAGGCGAACACCTCGCCCAGGGTGGCATAGCCGTAGGTGTACGCGCTGCCGGCCATCGGCACGAGCGATGCGAACTCGGAATAGCACAGCGCCGCGAAGACCGACGCGACACCGGCGATCACGAACGAGAGGACGACGGCGGGTCCCGCGTTCACCGCCGCCACCGTTCCCGTCAGCACGAAGATCCCGGTGCCGATGATCGCGCCGATGCCGAGCATCGTCAGACAGCGGGTGGACGGCGAGATGGCGGCTAGAGTAGGCCCGCCCGACAGGCCTGTCAAGTCAATAGGCGAGCTGGAGGCGCAGCGTCCACGAGTGCGGCACGGGAAGCGCGCCGTCGTCAGCGATGGTGCGCGGCCGCCCGGGTATGATCATGCCGTAGCTCCCGGACTCGGGGTCGCCGCCCGAGTACCCCGTCCAGGTCGCGAGATTGCGACCGGCGAGAGTGATCGTGGCCGCGCGGGCGCGCAGCGCCGCGGCCAGCTTGGGCGACGGGGAAAACGACAGGGAGATCTCGCGCAGTTTGAGATAGTCGGCGTCTTCGAAGTAGCCGGTCGTGGGGTAAGGGACGGCGGCGCGCGCCTGCTCGGCGAGCGGGGTCCTGGGATCGACCGCCGCCCGGCACGTCTCGTGGAGACAGCGGTCAAAGGCGGCCTCATTGAAGAGTCGCTGCCCCGCCCGGTAATCGAGCGTCAGTGCCGCCCGGAACGAGCCGCCCAGTCTCCACTCCGAGGTGAGCATCGCCCCCTGGGTGGGATACGGCGTGCCCGCCCACACGGGAGTGGGTCCGGCTACGACCTCGGACGCTGTAATGATGCCGTCCCCGTTCGCGTCGCCAAAGCTCTGTATCGCGGGCGCCCAATAGCCCCCCACAGGATACCCGACGGTCGCACGCTGCCACCCGAAGAGGTTGGTGTATGTTGCGAATCCGAGGTCGACCAACCGGTTCTGGTTTCCCCACAGTGACAGCGTGACATCCCAACCGGCGGCGGGACCGGTTAGTACCTTGCCGGTGACGGTGGCTTCGATCCCGCGATTGCGGATCGAGCCGCTGTTGGAGAAGATGCCGACGCCGGGAGAGACAGTTACGTCAAACACGTGAGAGCGCGCCGTGTAGTACGTCACGTACGCATCCACCCGGCCCCGCAACAGGGTCGCGTCGGCGCCGAGCTCGGTCGACGTCGTGCGCGCGGGGTCGATGCGCGGAATGGCCGTGCCGATCGGCACGAACACGGGAGTGACACCATCGAACGGCCGTGGGCCCGCTGACCCGTACGCCGCGCGCAATGCGAGTCGACTCAGTGGAGAGGAATCGGGCGCAGCATGCGCCACCCAGGTGGCCGTGAAGCTAGGGTAGGTCGCGCCGCGCTGCAGCTCCTTGAAGTGGTCGTGGCGAACCGCCGCGCTCACGGCCACCCTGGGGCCCAGCGCGAGCCGTTCCTCGATGTAGTAGCCGAATGAATTGCCCCAGCGCCACTGGCTGGCGCCCGAGACGGGTCCGCCGCCAAACCCGGTTCCCTGATCGATCTGGCTGGACCATTCTTGCCGCAGGCTGTCGCGCAGTTGTTGCACACCGAGGCTACTCGTCGACGACACCATCGCGGAAACGGCCCAGGTCGCGGAAGCCGACAGCTCCAGAGTGCGATGCCGTGACGAGAACGTGCCTTCGTTCAACGACCCGAGAGGCAACGGATCACCGGCGAGATAGGGCGAGAGCGCGGTGTCGCTCTGGTTGAGCGCATCGAACCCGGCGAGTCCGTGGAGCGCCATCCAGGATAGGGGGCTCCAACGTGCCTCGACCGTATTCGTCCGCCGCTCCACCGCTTGCGCATTCCGGAGGCGGAACCTCCCACTCCAGCTGAAGCCCGCGCTGTCACTCGGCCCGAAGGCAACCTGTTGAGGCAGGTCTGGCGGCAGTCGAAGGTCGTCCGACATGCGGGCGGCGTTCAGCGCGAGCTCGACGGAGGGCCAGGGGCGCAGGCGGCCGGTCAGCCTTCCACTCAAACGACGGTAGTAGTTGGGGTCGGGTGACGTGACGCTCGATGAGTATGGACCGGCATCCCCTGCGAAGGTCCCGGACACGCGATAGTCACCCCACGCCGATCCGCCCGACACGCTCAGGCCGTACTGCCGAAGCAGGAACGTACGGAACGGGCTTCGTTGCTCGGGCGGATTGAATTGTTGTACGTAGTCCTGGTGGCAGAATCCGTTCACCTGGTTCCAAAGGCTGCAGGCGCCGTGCTGATACCGCGGGTCGGGATTGGTGCTATCGACGCCGCCGAAATTCGCCGGCCAGTTCGACGTTTCCGCGCTCACGCCCCCTTGGACATAGCCCTCCCAGCGCGGCGGGCCGGACCGACCCCGTTTCGTATGGATCAGGATCACGCCGGCTTGGGCTCCAGGGCCATAGATCGCCGCCGAAGCCGGCCCCGGGAGGACTTCTATCGACTCAACGTCGTCGGGGTTGATGTCGTCCAAGCGGAGCGGCCCCGGAGCGAGCGGTCCCGGATTACCGAATGGAAAGTTCTGAGGAACGCTGGGCGAGAATGCATCCTCTCCCGCCTCGATGCGCATACCGTCCACCAGGACGAGGGGCGCCCGGTCGGCCACGAGGCTCTGCACGCCGCGCAACCGGATCCGCGACCCCATGCCGTTCTCACCGGAGCCCGGCACGACCAGCAGGCCCGGCGCCTGGCTGGTGAGCACCTCAGTGAGACTGCGGGCGCCGCGCTCGCGTACGGCCATCGCGGCGTCGATGGTGGATCGCGGAGACGCCGGCGGGCTCGTGTCGGCCGTACTTTGGCCCTGAAGCGACCGGCCAAGGAGCGTAAGGAGCAGCCCGACCGCCGTGCGGCGGGAGGAGGCACTCATGACGGCCCCGAAAACGTCGCAAGGCGCACGCCGCGCCGACGCCACGCTTGGACCAGACTCGAGCGATGCGTCGACGCAACAACGCCCGGATCTCGCCTATAGAGAGTAGTTGGGAGCTTCCCGCGTGATCACGACGTCGTGTGGATGCGACTCGCGCAGCCCCGCGGTTGTGACCTGGATGAACTCGGTCTCGGTGCGGAGCGCCTTGATGTCGCACACGCCGCAGTACCCCATGCCGCTGCGCAGGCCGCCGGCCATCTGGAAGATCACGTCGGCCACGGGGCCCTTGTACGGCACCCGCGCCTCGATCCCTTCCGGCACGAGCTTCGATGGCGAGACCTCACCCTCCTGGAAGTAGCGGTCGGCGGAGCCCTCTTCCATGGCGCCGAGACTCCCCATGCCGCGGATCACCTTGAAGCGCCGGCCCTCGAGCAGGAACGATTCGCCTGGACTCTCCTCCGTCCCGGCGAGCATCGAGCCCATCATCACGCTCTCGGCACCCGCGGCGAGCGCCTTCACCACGTCGCCCGAGTACTTGATCCCGCCGTCGGCGATCACGGGCACGTCGCCCGCGCCCCGCACACCGTCGAGGATCGCGGTGATCTGGGGGACGCCGACGCCCGTCACGACCCGGGTCGTGCAGATCGAGCCGGGACCCACGCCGACCTTCACCGCGTCCACGCCGCGCTCGACCAGGGCCCGCGCCCCCGCCTCGGTCGCGACGTTGCCGCCGACGAGCTGCGCCTCGGGGAACGTCTCGCGCAGGCATTCGATCGTCTTGAGCACGCCTTCCGAATGACCGTGCGCCGAGTCCACGACGATGACGTCGCACCCCGCGTCGACGAGGGCGCGGGCCCGCGTCAACGCGTCGGGCCCCCCCCCCACCGCGGCGGCGACGCACAGGCGACCGTGCTGATCCTTGTTGGCGTCGGGGAACTGGCGCCGCTTGAAGATGTCCTTGATGGTGATGAGCCCCTTCAGTACGCCGCGCTCGTCCACCACGGGCAGCTTCTCGATGCGGTGCTTGGCGAGCGTCTTCTCGGCATCGTCGAGCGTGGTCCCCACAGGCGCGGTGACCAGACGGTCCTTGGTCATGGCGTCGCGGATCGGGCGGTCGAGCTGGCGCTCGAACTGCAGGTCGCGGTTGGTGATGATGCCCACCAGGCGGCCCGCGTCGTCCACGATGGGCACGCCGGAGATGTGGAACCGCTCCATCAGGTGCACCGCCTCGCGCAGCGGGCGGTCGGGGCCGAGGGTGATGGGGTGGAGGATCATCCCCGACTCGCTGCGCTTCACCTTGTCCACCTCGGCGGCCTGACGGTCCACCGGCATGTTCTTGTGGATTACGCCGATGCCGCCCTCGCGCGCCATCGCGATCGCCATCTCCGACTCGGTGACGGTGTCCATCGCGGCGGCGACGAGCGGAATGTGGAGCGGGAGACGGCGGGTGAAGCGGGAGCGGGTGTCGACGTTGCGCGGATGCACGCTCGAGTGCCGCGGCACGAGCAGCACGTCGTCGAACGTGAGGGCGACAGTCGGACGCAAGGTTCCCATGGCGAAAGTTACTGGCCGGGTGGCGTTTCCTCAACCTTCTCTTTGTCGGCGGACTTTTTCGACGCCTCTTCGACGGCCGCCTTGCCGGCCGCGGCGACCTTCTCAAGCAGCCGCCCCGCCTTCCCCACCGCGTCCATCGTGCCCCTGATGATGTTCACGGGTACGCGACCGGCGCGCAACGTGTCCTCCAGCGTCTCCGCCGCCCGCTGGAATGCCGGCGCGCCGGCCTGCCGCTCCGCGTACTTCGACTCGAGGAACTCGACGTAGTCGAGCACCTGGTAGGCCTTCTCGTCGGAAAGGGAGTCGAGCTTCCGCAGCAAGCGATCGCGCAGGATGTCGTTCATGGCAGGGTCTCGAGACTGATGAGGTCGAGCACCGGGTTGCCGAGGAACCGGGTGCGGCCGGTGCGCACGCGCGCCGTGACTTGAATGGTGGCCAGCGGCGAGAGGCTTTCGAGCTGGGCGCGCTTGGCCTCGGGCACGATCACGTACACGAACCCGTGCTCCGGCAGCGGCCCGCGCGCGAGGAAGTACCGCGAACCGTTCGGGATCTCGGGACGCAGCTCGTCCGCCTGCTGCTCGGCGATGTACTGGAGCGTCCAACGCAGCACCTGCCCCGCGTAGCGCTGCGGGTCGGTGCGGAGCTCGGCGGCCGTGATCCCCATCAGGACGCCGGGCGGCGCGATCTCCAGGTCCGCGCTCTTCACCCACCCCTCGAGCTCGACGCGCGTCCAGTCCCCCGAGCGTCCCAGCACGCGCAGCGGCGCCGATGGCGCCAACGTGCCCGCCGGCGCGCCCTCGGGCGCGCGGTACAGGACCGTGCGCCGCGCGGACTCCACACGGGACGGATCGACGGGGGCGGAGGGACTCGCGCTCGTGTCGGGTGCGTTAACCCCGGAGCGTTGCCCCGGGGTTTCTGGACCCCTGGGCCGCCGGCCCGGGGTCAACCCACCCGTGTCAGAGTCCGCGACCGCCGCCCGCGTGCTTGCCACCTGCGCCACCGCCTCGACGGCGGACTTCTCCACCCAGCCGGCGCGCAGCACGTGCACCCAGTTCCCGGACGTCCCCTCGGCCACCTTGTTGAGCAGGAACCCCTGCGGCAGCTTGCCGATCAGGGCGCCCGCCGGTGCCGACCGCAGGTTCTCCTCGGGAGCCCGGCTCACGGCGAGGTCGTACCCGGCGCGCGGCGTCGGCCCGACCGAGGTCACGAAGATCCAGCCCTCGACCGTCACGCCCTGCCACGTGTCCTGTGATTCGCCACCCACAACGATCGCGCCACGCGCCAGGCGCGCGAGACGCTTGCCCCCCGGCTCCTGATAAAACCAGGCCCCGTCGGTGGTGACGCGGTAACGCGCTTGGGCGGCGAGTGACAGGCTGGGCACGAGCCAGAACACAACTGGAAGGGCGCGCAGGGCCCGGCTAGATTGCATCCCCTCCAATATGGCAAAGAGGCGTGGGCCGCGCACCCCGGTCGTCCTGATCGTGCTCGACGGCTGGGGCTTTCGTCCCGGCCGCGAGGGTAACGCCGTCGAACTCGGCGAGACGCCGATGTGGCATCGCCTCTGGAACCAGGCCCCGCGCACACTCCTCAACGCGTCCGGACTCGCCGTGGGACTTCCCGAGGGCCAGATCGGCAACAGCGAGGTGGGTCACTTGAACCTCGGCGCCGGTCGCGTCGTCCCGCAGGACATCGTACGGATCTCGCAGGCCATTCAGTCCGGCGACTTCTTCCGCCTGCCTCCGCTCGTCGAGCTGTGCGCCCGGGTCAAACAGCGGGGCGGCACGCTGCACCTGCTCGGGCTGATCGGTAGCGGCGGCGTGCACGCCCTGGACCAGCACCTCCTCGCGGCCGTGACGCTCGGCCGGCGCCACGACCTGCCCGTGGAGATCCACGCTTGGCTCGACGGCCGCGATACGGGGCCGCAGTCGGGGCTGGCGTTCATGCAGGAGCTGCTCGAAGGGATCGGGGGTCAGGGGCCGGGGATCGGAGGTGGCGGGAGCCGACCCCCGATCCCCGACCCCCGGACCCCAGTCGTCTCCACGGTCGTCGGCCGCTACTACGCCATGGACCGCGACAACCGGTGGGAGCGCACCAAGATCGCGTACGATGCGATGGTGCACGGCGGAGGAGCGCCCGCTCCCGATGCCGTGAGCGCGATCCGGGCCGCCTACCAGGCCGGAGAGACGGATGAGTTCGTCAAGCCGCGCGTGATCACGGGCACGCCGCGCATCCGCTCGGGCGACGGCGTGTTCTGCTTCAACTTCCGCGCCGACCGCATGCGCCAGATGGTGCGGGCGCTGGCGGTGGACGGCTTCGACGGTTTCGACACCGGCGTGCGGCCCAGGGTGGACCTCGTCACGATGACGCAGTACGACGAGACCTTCCCGTTCCCGATGGTCTTCGGGCCGATCGTGCTGTCGGAGATCGTGGCGCAGGTGTTGTCGGAGCGCGGCAAGACTATGTTTCGCACCGCGGAGACCGAGAAGTACGCGCACGTCACGTACTTCTTCAACGGCGGCCTCGAGACGCCGTACCCGGGAGAGGAGCGGCTGCTCGTTCCTTCCCAGAAGGTGGCGACCTACGACCTGATGCCCGAAATGAGCGCGCCGGGCGTGACGGACGTGCTGTGCCGGGCGATCGAGGCGGGGCAGCACGACTTCATTCTCTGCAACTACGCGAACGGAGACATGGTGGGCCACTCCGGGGTACTACGCGCGGCTGTCGCCGCCGTGGAGACGGTGGATCGCTGCCTCGAGCGTGTCGTCCAGAGCGCCGAGCGGCGCGGGGCCACGCTGCTCGTGACCGCCGACCACGGCAACTGCGAGCTGATGATCGATCCCACCACGGGCGGCCCGCACACGGCGCACACGACGAATCCCGTGCCCTTCCTTATCGTGGGCGACGACGTGAGGGGGCCGCTGCGGCACGGGGGTGCCCTGTGCGATGTCGGCCCCACGCTGCTCCACATGCTCGACATCGAACCGCCGCCGGAGATGACGGGGCGGGATCTGAGGGAGACGGACTAGATGAAAGGCCGTTGCATGACGCCGCGACGCCACGTTGCCTGTTCGACGCGCACACTGGTCCGAGCCATCGCGCTCGTGTGGCTTGGCGTCGTGGCGTCGTGGAACGGTGCCGCCGCCCAGGTGGGCTACGAGCCCGGTCACTCGCCCTACCACGACATCCCGCGCGGCGCGGTGTGGGCCCTGGGTTTCGGGCACCTGGGGGGGAGCCGGGGGAGCGTGGGAGTAGGTCCGTCGGACGGCCTCACCGGCGGGTTGCGCTACGAAGTGCAGTTCGGTGCGGTGGGCGCGTCGCTCGGCGTGGCGTACGCCCGCACGTCGCGCTTCGTCGAGGACTACACCAAAGACTCGACGTCGCGCAAGACCGGCCCGTTCAACGACCCCGTCGTGCTCGCCGACGTCGGGCTCCAGCTCGTGCTCACGGGGCGGAAGAGCTGGCATCGCTTCGCCCCGTTCGTGGGTGGTGCGCTCGGCGTCGCGATCGCGAGCCCGCTGGCGCAGGACACGAGCTACCGCTTCGGGACCAAGATCACGCTCGCCCCCAACGCCGGGGTGCGCTGGTATCCGGCTCGGCGCTTCTCCGTGCGCGGCGACTTCCGCCTGGTGCTCTGGAAGCTTCACTACCCGCTGTCCTACGAGGTGCCGAACAACATCGACCATAGCAGCGTGCTCCCTGCCGGGGCGCCCCTCGACCAGTGGACGGCGCACCCGTGGGCCACGATCGGCGTGGGATGGATTTTCTAGCGGAGGGATTCCGCCGCGCGCTCGCGCTGCTGTTTTCGGGTGACGCCGAGGTGTACGGCATCGCCCTGCTCACGCTCAAGATCGGCGTCATCTCGACGGTGCTGGCGTGCGGACTCGGCATCCCGCTGGGATTCGTGCTCGCGACGCGCGGTTTTTGGGGCCGGCGCGCGGCCCTCACCGTCGTGAACACCGCCCTCGCCTTCCCCACGGTCGTGCTGGGCCTGTTGCTGTACGGCCTGCTCTCCCGCCGCGGCCCATTAGGCGCGGTGGGATGGCTCTACACCTGGCAGGCGATCGCGCTGGGCGACGTGCTGCTCGCCCTTCCGATCGCCGCCGCGCTGGCCGCCGCCGCGGTCCAGGGGGTGGATCCCCGCATCCGCCGCACCGCCGAGACGCTCGGCGCCGGACGCTGGCGCACCGCCTGGAGCGTGGCGCGAGAGGCGCGCTTCGCGCTCGCCGCCGTGATCACGACGGCGTTCGGCCACGTGGTCGCCGAGATCGGCTCCGCCATGACCGTGGGTGGGAATATCCGGGGCCAGACCCGTACCCTCACCACGGCGGTCGCGCTGTACACCAGTCAGGGCGACTTCGGCCTGGCGCTCGCACTCGGCCTCATCCTGCTGCTGCTCGCCCTGCTCGTGAACGTCGCCTTGCAGGCGCTCCAGGGCCGCGGTCATGCTTGAGCTGAGGGACGTGCGACACGAGTACGACGGCCGCGTCGTGCTCCACCTCGAGCGGTTCGCCGTCCCGCCCGGTGCCGCGATCGCGGTGGTCGGTCCGAACGGCTCGGGCAAGAGCACGCTGCTGCGGCTGCTCGCCCTGCTCGAGCGTCCCACCCAAGGCCGGGTGCTGCTCGACGAAGCGGTCGTGACCTCGAGAGGCGCCGCGCGCCGCCGCGTGACGCTCGTCGAGCAGCGACCGATCCTGTTCCGTGCGACGGTCCGCGAAAATCTCGAGTTCGGGCTACAGGTGAGAGGGATCCGACGCACAGAAGTGAACAGACGAATACAGGACGTCGCCGCACGGTTCGGCATCACGCCGCTGCTGGGCCGCCGGCGGCACGAGCTCTCGGACGGCGAGGTGCAGCGCGTGGCGGTGGCGCGGGCGCTTGCCGTCGAGCCGGACGTGCTGCTGCTGGACGAGCCCGCGAGCTCGGCCGACCGGGCCGCGGCTCTCACGTTGTACCGCGCGCTCTCCGAGGAGCGCGTCCGGCGCCCGATGGCCGTATGCCTCGCGTCGCATCAGCTGGAAGACGCGTACCGCTGGGCGGACGACGTGCGCGCCCTGGCCGACGGCCGGCTCTCGCCCGTGACGCCTGAGAACCTATTCCGGGTGGAGCTGATGCCCGCCGAGAGCGGCGACCTGAAACACGCCTGCGTGGGGACGGTCGAAATCGCCGCGATGACCGACCGAACCGGTCCCGCCATTCTCGCGGTGCCGCCGACCGACATCTTCGTGAGCCGCGAGCCGCTCGCGTCCTCGGCGCGCAACACATTTCAGGGACGGGTGACCGGGCTGGCCCGCCGAGGCCCAGGGGCCGTGCACGTCACGGCCGATGTGGGCGTGGAGCTCATCGCGGTCGTCACGGAGGAGGCGGTGCGCGATCTGGCGCTCGCGCCGGGCAGTCCCGTGGTGTTCTCGTTCAAGGCAAGCGCGGTGCGCGTGTTCTGATATATGCCGATCAGCTATCTTACGCGTATCCTTGAGTTTACGGCGACGCATCGGATCCGGAGAGCGGATTGGCCCGACGAGCGTAACACCCGCGAGTTCGGGCGCGCGGCGCACGAGCACGGCCACCGCTACCAGTGCCGCGTCACCGTGAAGGGGCCGCTCGCGCCGCAAGTGGGAGGCGTGATGCAGCTCCAGACGCTCGATCGGCTGCTCGCGGAGGAGGTCACCACGCGGCTCGAGGGCAAGAGCATCAACGCGGCGCTGCCGGAATTCGCAGATGGCGGGCGGCTCCCCACCGGCGAGGCGCTGGCCGTGTACGTGTGGGAGCGGATCGCGCCCCGCCTGCCGGCAGGCGTCACACTGCACGCGGTGCGGGTGCAAGAGGGGCCGCATATCTACTCGGAGTATTTCGGTGAAGCCTGAACCCGGCTCCCGCCGCGGGCGCATGCTCGCCGAGTCGGCCGTCGTCGAGGAGACGCCCGTGTGGCTGGAGGTGAACGGCGAGCCCGCGGTCACCTGGATGTGCACGCCCGATCAGCTGGAGGAGCTCGCGACCGGGTGGCTGCACGGCGAGGGGTACATCGAAACACTGGACGACCTCGTGAAGCTCCGTCCCTGCGCGACCGACCTGGGCTTCTGGGCGGAAGTGAAGCAGGAGCGTGTGACGCAGGTGAAGGGGGAGAACCGCAAGCGCGTGCTGGCGTCCGGGTGCGGCGCGGTCTCGACCTTCCTGGCCGACCCGCACGCCGTGAAGCATGCCCCGGCGCGCGGCGAGCCCCCCGTGCCCGAGCGCATGCGCGCGCTGTTCAAGGACCTGTTCGCCAGTGGCGAGCGCTACAACGAGACCGGCGGCATCCACGCGGCCGCGCTCACGGACGGCGAGCGCCTGCTGTTCCACGCCGAGGACATCGGGCGTCACAACGCGGTGGACAAGGTGGTCGGGGCGGCCGTGATCGCGCGCGAGCGCCCCGGCGGGCGGGGCCTGCTCGTCACCGGCCGGATTTCCGCCGAGCTCGCGTACAAGGCCGCGCGCGCCGGAGTCGCCTACGTGGCGACGCCGAGCGTGCCGTCGACGCTGGCCGTCACCATCGCCCGACGCGCCGGCGTCGTGCTGGTCGGGCGCGCGGTGAGCGGCACCCCCCACGTCCACCGGCCCGAGGCATGACGTCCGAGGCGCTGCGCGTGCTGTTGCGCGAGGCCCGGACCATCGCCGTGGTGGGGCTGTCGCCCAAGCCGAGCCGTCCGAGCCACGCAGTCGCCCGCTACCTGCAGGGGTCGGGGTATCATATCGTACCGGTGAACCCGGGCCACGCCGCGATCCTGGGCGAAAAGAGCTATCCCACCCTCAGCGCCGCCGCGACCGAGCACGCGATCGACGTGGTGGACGTATTCCGGCGCAGCGAGTTCGTCGGGCCGATCGTGGATGAAGCACTCCGTGTGCGACCACGTCTCATCTGGCTGCAGGTCGGCGTCGTGGACGAGACCGCGCCGGAGCGGGCCGCGGCGGCGGGCATCCCGCTCGTCATGGACCGCTGCCTGATGGTGGACCACCAGGCGCTCGGAGTCTGAGCGCGTGCGCGGCGCCGTCCTCGCCGGCGGCGCCGCCCGCCGCTACGGCGGGCGCCCCAAGGGCCTGGTCAAGCTGGGCGGCCGGCGCATCCTCGACCGCGTGGTGGACGCCGTGGCCGCCGTGACGGGCGCGCCGCCGCTGCTCGTCGCCAACGCGCCGGAGGGGCCCGGGTGGCGGCCCGACCTTCGCACCGTGCGCGACGTGCGACCCGACTGCGGCAGCTTGGGCGGCATCTACACCGCGGTCGCATCGGGCCCGGGTCCGGTCCTGTGCGTCGCGTGGGACATGCCCTTCGTCACGCCCGACTTGTTGCGCGCGCTGGTCGAGGGCTCCGCGGGGTCTGACGCCTTCCTTCCCGAAAGCGACGGTCGCCGCGGCGTGGAGCCGCTGTGCGCCGTGTACGGGCCGGCATGCGGCCCGGCGATCGAGCGGCAGCTCGCGCGCGACGACCTCCGCGCCATCGGCTTCCACGCCGACGTGAAGGTCGGTACACTACCGCTCGAGCGGGTACGCGCATACGGTGACCCGGACATGCTCTTCTTCAACGTGAACACCCCGGCGGACCTGGAGCGGGCGGAGGCCGTGTGGCAGCAACGCGGATGATGTCGGTCATCGGACGCAAGAACGCCGGCAAGACGACCCTGCGGGTGGCGCTCGCGGCGGAGCTCTCGCGCCGCCGCTTCCGCGTGATGACGATCAAGCACGGCACCCATCCGGCCGACACCGACCAGCGGGGCAAGGACTCTTGGCGCCACTGGCACGAGGGCCACGCCGAGCGCGTGCTCATGGAGGGCCCCGGCCAGCGCGTGCTGTGGGAGAGGACCGAAGCGGAATCGGACCCGGTCGCCCTGGCTCGTCGTTACCTCGAGGGCGCCGACATCGTCTTGGTGGAGGGCTACAAGCGGGCGGCGCTGCCCAAGATCGAGGTGTACCGTCTGGAGGCCGGGGCCGAGCCGCTGTTCGATCCCGCCGTCCCCGCCGCTGGCGACTGGGTGGCGATGGTGACGGACAATCCGGCCTACCGCGCCGACTTCCCCGTGTTCCGCTTCTCGGATACCGCGTGGCTCGTCACCTTGGCCAACCTCGCGTGGGACCAGGCCAAGATCCTCGCGCCCTGACGTGACGCACATGCTGACGCCGACCGAAGCCGCCCGCCTGATTCTCGAGCACGTGCCGCCCCTGTCTGTGGTGCGCCGCCCGCTGCGCGAGGCCCTCGACCTGGTGCTCGCCGAGGACGTGGCGAGCCCGATCGACCTCCCTCCCTGGGGCAACTCCGCCATGGACGGCTACGCCGCCCGCGCCGTCGACGTCGCTGCGGCGAGCCCCGAGCGCAAGGTCGTGCTCGCGGTGATCGAGAGCGTCGCCGCCGGCCAGTTCCCCGAGCGGCCGATCGGGCCGGGCCAGGCCACTCGGATCTTCACGGGCGCTCCGCTCCCAGCCGGTGCCGACACGGTGGTGCGCCAGGAAGACACCGAGGGCGCGGGCCCGGACCGCGTCACGGTCGTCGCGGGGCGCGATGCGGGCAAGAACGTACGCCACCGGGGAGAGGATATCCGCAAGGGCGAGATCGCGCTTTCCGCGGGCACTCCGCTCGGGCCGGCGCAGCTCGGCGTGCTCGCCTCCATCGCGCACGGCGCGCCGCTCGTCCACCGCGCGCCCCGCGTCGCGTTCATGGGATCGGGGGATGAGATCGTTGACCTGGACCGCGCGGACGAGATCCTCGCGGGGCGCAAGATCGCTACGTCCAATTCCTACACGCTGCACGCGCTGATCCGCCAAGCGGGTGGGATTCCGGTGGACCTGGGACTGGCCCGCGACACCAAAGACAGCCTGCGCGAGCACCTCCGGGGAGCGCGCGACGCCGATCTACTCGTGACCACCGCCGGCGTGAGCGTGGGGGAGCACGACTTCGTGCGGGAGGTGCTGGCCGAGCTGGGCTGCGACATGAAGCTGTGGCGCATCCGCATGCGTCCGGGCGCACCGCTCGGGTTCGGACTGCTGGGCGGCACGCCGTGGATCGGGCTGCCGGGAAACCCGGTGAGCACGATGGTGACCTTCGAGCTGTTCGTGCGCCCGGCGATCCGGCGACTGCTTGGCCACCGGCTCCCGTTCCGACGCACGGTGCCGGTGTGCGTGGGAGAGCCCGTCACACTCGGCCCCAGACTGCGGCACTTCCTGCGAGCGGTGGTCCGGCCCGAGGGCGGCACCCTCGTCGCGCGCTTGACGGGCCCGCAGGGTTCCGGCATCCTGACGTCCATGGCCCGCGCCAACGCCCTCCTGATCGTGCCCGAGGACCGGGCCGAGGTGTCCGCCGGCGAGGCGCTCACCGCCCTGCTGCTCGACGATCCGCACCACGTCGCCGAGGCCCCCTTCTAGGTGGCGCCCCGCGCTCAACTGCGCCGCGTCCTGCGGCTGATCGCCTGGGCTGCCCTCGCCGCCGGCGTGTTCGTGCTCAACGTGCGCACGTCGGCCGACCTGCGTCTCGGGATCCTGTACGTCATCCCGGTGGTACTGGCGGCGTGGCACGACGGCCTGGGTTGGGGTATTTCGTTCGCGCTCGCGACGACGTTGCTCCGCTTCGGCGTCGGGATCGACCAGATGCCGCTGGAGACGCCGCTTCAGGTCCGGATCCTGAACGAGGTCGCCTACCTCGCGGTGGTGGGCGTGGCGATCGCCGGTCTGTCGCAATTGCGGCGCACCCAATCGCAGCTCCAACTGCTCGCGACGCACGACCCGCTCACGACGGTCCTGAACGCGCGCGCCTTCGCCTCCCAGGTGGCGCAGGAGCTGGGCCGGAACCGCCGCTATGGCCGGCCTCTGGCCCTGGTGTACCTCGACCTGGACGACTTCAAGAAGGTCAACGATGCGCACGGCCACGCCACGGGCGACGCGGTCCTGCGGCTCGTCGCCGACGCGATGCGCAGCGCCGTGCGCCAGGCCGATGTCGTGGGCCGGCTGGGCGGCGACGAGTTCGGCGTGTTGATGCCGGAGACCGACGGCGCCGTGGCCCACGCGGTCGCCAACCGCCTCGCCGGCGGCATCCGCACCGTGTTCCGCGGGACGCCCTCGGTCACGGCCAGCATCGGCGTCGTCGCCGTCTCGGGCACCGAGGCGGGCAGCGACGAGCTGCTGCGCAAGGCGGACCAGGCGATGTACGAAGCCAAGCGGGCCGGCAAGGACCGCGTGGTCCAGGTGACGATGTGAGCGCATGCTGAAGACGCTCCAGGACCTGTTCCTGGTGTTCACGTCGGTCCTGTTCATCGTCGATCCGCTGACCGCCGTCCCCACCTTTCTCGTGATGACGCAGCGAGACCCGCCGGAGGTGCGGCGACTCATGGCCCGGCGGGGCGCCTGGACCTGCGCCGTGACCCTCACGGCCTTTGCCCTGGGCGGCAGCCTGATTTTCCGTCTCTTCGGCATCACGATCGCCGCGTTCAAGATCGCGGGAGGCGTGGTGATCGGCCTCAACGCACTCGACATGGTGCAGGCCCGCCGCAGTCAGCAGCGGGAGACGCCGGTGGAGAAGGCCGAGGGGATCGAGAAGGAAGACGTGGGGATCATGCCGCTCGGCATCCCCATGCTGGCGGGGCCGGGGGCGATCTCGACGGCGATGGTGCTGAGCGGAGCGGCGAAGACGCCGCTGACCACGGCGGCGGTGTACGCGGCGATCGCGCTGACGGCGTTCCTCTCCTACCTCACGCTCGCCGCCGCGTCGCGCATCGAGCAGCGACTCGGCCAGACGGGGATGCGCATCCTCACCCGGCTGATGGGCCTGGTGCTGTGCGCCATCGCCGTGCAGTTCATCATCGACGGCATCAAGATGGCGGGACTCTAGCCGGGACGGTCGCGGGGGGGCGGCATCGGCATGTCGAACCCGGGCGGCACGCGGTAGGCCCGCCGCAGCCGGGTCGGCTCGAAGCCTTCGATCGGCTGCGGCATGATCACCTCGGACCAGAACGTGTCGCGCCCCGCGGCCTTGGCGCCGTGCAGCAACCGGTCCGCCGCGCCGATCGCCGCCTCCAAACTCTCCGCCGGCTGCAGACACGTCACCACGCCGCCGCTGACCGTGAGCGGTAAGCCGGTCGCCTCCGACAGCTCTTGCAGCGTCTGCTGCAGCTTCTTGACCGCGGCGCCAGCGGCCTCCGTGCCGGCCTCCGCGAGCAGCAGAGCGAACTGGTCGCCGCCCAGCCGGGCTACGACGTCGCTGGCGCGCACGGAGTGGCGCGCCGCGGCGGCGACGAGACGCAGCATCTCGTCGCCCACCTGGTGGGGGAAGAGGCGGCTGACTTCGCGGAAATCGTCGAGGTCGAAGTAGGCGATCGTGAAGGGGTGCTGGTAGCGCCGCGCGCGCTCGAACTCCCGGCCGGCGAGCTCGTAGAAGGCCCGCCGATTCTCGAGCCGGGTCAGCTCGTCCCTGCGCCCCCGCGCGCGCTCACGACGCAGGGTGCGCGACCGGAAATAGAGGTCGCACCCGGTCGCGAGGATGGCGACGACAACAGCGATGTGCCAGATCATGCCGGAGCCGCGCGGCGCCGCGGCGGCCGCGCAACGAGGGCTACCCGTCGAGGAGGTGGAAGCCTTCGGGAGGGGTGATGCGGCGCTCCGCGGCAGCGCGTCGTTGACCGCCGGAGCGGCGATCGGCGCCCGTGCGACGCTCGAACGGCACCTCCGCCGTCTCACGCCGCCGGTCGCGCGTCATCCGGCGACCCAGGTCGCGGCGCCGGTCCCAGCCGCGCCGCCGGGGCCGTTCCCCTCGCGGGGGTGCGTTGCGCGTAGTCTCGTTGGCCATGTGACGCACTCGCCTTGCATATCGGGTGCCATGTCCTGTGCGCGGTCGGCCGACGATGTGGTGAGTATCATGTTGGCGGGACGCGAGATGCAACCTGACCAGATGCTTGGGCCAGATAGGGGGCTCGGGAATTGTGGCTTGGGGGCTCACCCTGCTGCGGCGACGCACGATCGCCCAGCAGACCGCGGGGCACTACATCCGCTTGTACTTGGGCCCGCTCCCGCCTTCGCGCGGCGTCCAGCGAGGGCCCACCACATCGGTCGCCTTGCAGTCGACGCAATTGGGCGGGTTCACGCGCAGTGTCCCCTGCACCACCTCGTACACGCCCGCCGGGCACAGGTGGGTGTAGAACTCCGCCAGCGCGGTGGGGACGTCCGAGCCAACGACGAGATGCGTGGGGATCGTGTCGCGGGTCGCGTTCCCCGATTTGAACACCGCGTCGACCTTGGAGAAGGTGAGACGGCCGTCGGGGGTGGGTAGCCCCGGCCGTGAGGCCGGGGTAAGCCGGCGTTCGACGTCCGCGTCCCGCGGAACGGCGATTTTCCCCCCGGGGAACCGCCCCCCCGTGAGCGACATCAGGGCCGCCTTCGCGCCGCCTGCGAAGAAGCCGTCTTTGAACGCGAGCCGCATGTTCCGCGTGCGGTACAGATCCTTCATGATGAACGAGTCATTCACCAGGCGGTCGTATTCCGCGAGCCGTGCGGCGGAGGTGTCCCCGGCGGTGAGCGCTCCGAAGATGACGCGGGCGGCGAAGATCCCCGACTGGATCGCGTAATGAATCCCCTTGAGCGACGGCACGTCCACCAGGCCGGCCGAGTCGCCCAGGATCGCCACACCCTCGCCCGAGCGCCGCGCCGGGACCGAGTAGTAGCCGCCCTCGGGGATGGTCTTCGCGCCCCACTCGACCATCTCGCCCCCCTCGAGCTGGCGCCGGCACAGCGGATGCAGCTTCATCTGCTGCAGCAGGGCATGGACATCGAGGGTGGCATCGCGGTAATCGAGGCCGACCACGAGACCGAGCGCGAGGAGCCGGGGCTC
>QHTP01000111.1 GCA_003220855.1 Gemmatimonadota bacterium | reverse complement strand
CGCGGTGGTGATGGAAGCCAAGATGATCGAGGCGCTGCTCTCCGAGAAGGCCGAGGAGCGGCGCGCGCTGTTCGAAGAAGCGGCGGGGATCGGGCTGTACCGCGACCGCAAGACGAGCACCGAGCGCCGGCTGGAAGAGACGGCGGCGGACCTCGCCCGGCTCGAGGACCTGGTGAGCGAGGTCCAGACCCAGGTGCGCAGCCTGGCGCGCCAGCGCGGCAAGGCGGAGCGCTACGGCAAGATGATCGAGGAGCGCTTCGGAATCGCGCTCACGCTCGTGCGGCGCGAGCTCGAGGACATCGATCTCGCGCTGGGGGGCCTGGGCCAGCGGGCGGAGCAGCTGGCGGCGGCGCTCCCGGCGGAGCGGGCCAAGCTGGCGGACACCGAGCGGGCGCGCGAGGCGGAGGTCCAGGCCCGGCACTCGGCGGAGGCGCAGCGCACCGACGTCGAGCGCCGGCTGAACGAAGCGAGGCTGGAGGTGGGCCGCCTCGAGGGCGATCTCGCGCTCGCCGCTGAGCGGCTGCGCAACGCGGGCCAGCGCCGCACCACCGCGGGCCGGCGGCGCGAGCAGGAGGCAGGGCGCGCCCTGCAGACCGAACGCGAGCGGGCGGCGGCCGAGGCCGAATGCGCGGCCGCGGAGCGCGACCTCGGGTCGGTCGGCCAAGAGCTGGCGGGTCGAACGGCGCTCGAGCAGGACGTGCGCGACCGATTGACCACCCAGCGAGCTGCGGTTCACGAGCTGGAAGAGACGGTCCAGCGCGGGGCGGAGGCGTTCCGGAAGCTCGAGGTCGAGCGCGCGGCGCTCGAGCGGGAACGCGGCGAGTTGGGCCAGCTGCTGGCCCACGCCTCGCAGGAGCGCGCCGCGCGCGCGGAAGCCGAGTGGGCGGCGACGGCCGCTGTGGGCACGCGGGCGCAGCAAGCCGCGGCGCTCGAGCTGGCGGCGGCGGAGGCCGCGGAACAGCTGGAGCGGGCCCGGCGCCAGGTGGCGGAGCTCAAGGAGCGGGAGACGCACGGTCGCGGGACGCGACGCCAGGCCGAAGAGGCGCTGGCGCAGGTGGCGGCCCGGCGCGACGCGCTCGCCGAGCTGGAACGCCAGCGGGTCGGGCTCGCCCCCGCGGCGCGGGCGCTGCTCAAGGAGAAGGCGCAGTTCGGCGACGCGGTGATCGGCCCGCTCTCCGATTTCGTGCGCACCGGGCGGCGCGACGCGGAGCTGGCCGAGCAACTCTTGGGCGAATGGCTGCACGCGGTGCTCGTACGGGACGCGGCGGCCGTGGACGCGGTCCGCCGCTGGCACGAGCAGGCACAGCCTGGCCCCCTGGTGCTGCTCCCCAGCGTGCCCGGCCCGGCGCTCGCCGCCGACGGCCACCCCCTGGAAGAAGGTCTCCGCGTGGACGGGCCGGCGGCGGCGTGGGTGCGCGCGCTGCTCGCGGGACACGAGGTGCTGGACGGCGAGGGCCGGGGCAGCCGCGCGCTGCGCCGGGCCAACGGTGCCGTGTTCCTCGCGGGTCGGACGTCCGGCAAGGGCAGCGGCGGACCGCTGCAGCGGCGCGCCGACCTCGAGGCGCTGGCGCAGGAAGTCGCGCAGGCCGAAGCGGCCCGTGGGACCGCCACGGCCGCGCTCGAGCGCACGCTCGCTGAGCTCGCCGCAGCAGAGGCCGCGTTCGCGGCGGCGGGCGAGGCGTCGGAGCGGGCGCGTCACCAGGAGCTCGAGGGGGGAGCGTTGAAGGGCGACGCGGAGCGCGCCGCTGCCCACGCGCAGCGGGAGGCCGCCGACGCGACCGCGCAGGTGGAGCGCCTGTCCACGCGCCTGTCGGAAGTGGAGGCCCGCCTGACTGTCCTGCACGGTGAGGTCGAAACGCACGACGTGGAGCGCGTGCGGCTCGACGGACGCCTCGGCGCTGAGCGGCAGCGGCTGGTCGAGCTCGAGACCGGACAGGAAGCGGCGCGGGAACAGCGGGTGAAGTGGCAGGTGGATGCGGCCCAGGTCGAGGCCCGGCTCGCCGCCGCGCGCGAGCGCGCCACGCGCGCCGCCGCCGAAACCGACGAGGCCCGCCGCCAGGTCGCGACCCTCGTGGAAGAGATCGCGGCGCTGGACCACGATACCGCGACGCTCACGGCGTCGCAGGCGCAGTGGGAGGACACGCTGAAGGAGCGCCGCCTCGCGGTGGGCGCGCTGGAGGGCGCCGCGCGCGACGCCGAAACGCAGGTGGCGGAGGCGGACGCGCGACTTGCCCGGGCGGAGGGTACACTCGAAGCAGCGCGCGCGGCGCTGGAGGCCCGGGGGACCCAAGAGCACAAGCTCGAGCTCGAGCGGACCGAGATTCTGGGCCGTCGCCGCGGGCTCGTCGCGCAGGTCGAGGCCGAGTGGCGCAAGCCGCTCGACCAGCTGCTCGCCGACGCCCCCGAGGTGGCGGGAGATCTGGAGTGGTTGCGTCAGGAGAACGAGCGGCTGCGGGCGGCGATCGACGCCGTCGGACCGGTGAACGCCCTCGCGGTCGACGAGCACGCCGAGGAGATGAAGCGCCTCGAGTTCCTGATGACGCAGCGCGACGACCTCGTGGCCGCGCGCCAGTCCCTGCAGCAAGCCGCGCGCGAGATCGACCAGACGGCGAAGGCGATGTTCCTGGAATCGTTCGGCAAGGTGCGGGAGAACTTCCGCACCGTGTTCCAGACGCTGTTCGGCGGGGGGGAATGCGACGTCCGGCTGGCGAGTGAAGCCGAGCCGCTCGAGAGCGAGATCGAGATTCACGCCGCGCCCCGCGGCAAGCGCACGCAGCGCATTCACCTGCTCTCGTCGGGCGAGCGGACGCTCGTGGCCGTGTCGCTCCTGTTCGCGATCTTCCTGACCAAGCCCAGCCCTTTCTGCCTGCTCGACGAGGTGGACGCTCCGCTCGACGACGCCAACGTCGGGCGCTACGTCCGCCTGCTCGCGGAGTTCAAGGACCTGACCCAGTTCATCGTTATTACGCACAACCCCCGCACCATGCAGGCCGCCGACGCCGTGTACGGCGTCACCATGCAGGAGCCCGGCGTCTCGACCATCGTGGGCGTGCGGCTGGGTCAGATGGAACCGGCCTGAGTGGAGCTCGTCACCGTCGGGACCGGCACCGTCGCGCCGTCCGGGAGCCGGACCTCGGCGTGCCACTGGGTCGGCCGCGGCAATCTCAAGATCCTGCTCGACTGTGGCGCGGGCGCCCTGCATCGCCTGGCGCAATTCGGCCTGCCGTGGCACCAGATCACGCACGTCGTGGTGTCGCATTTCCACCCCGATCATTGGGGGGAGCTGCCGATGCTGGTGTACGCGCTCAAGTACACGGCCGTGCCGGCGCGGCAGGAGCCCTTCGTGATCCTCGGGCCGCCGGGCGTCGTGCGGCTCCTGAAGAAGCTCGCCGACGGCTACGGCCCCTGGCTGCTCGATCCGGGGTTTCCCATCGGCATTCTCGACGTGCAGGCGGGCGAGCCGTTCCCGCTCGACAAGGACGTGAGTCTCGAGACGTTCCCCGTGCCGCATACCGAAGAAAGCGTCGCCCTTTCGCTCACCTCCCCGGAGGGACGGCTGGTGTACACCGGTGATACGGGTCCCTCGAGCAAGTTGGCGCGCTGGGCCGGCGGGGCCGACCTGCTGCTCGCCGAGTGCTCGCTGCCGGCCGAGCTGGCGATGGAGATCCACCTGACGCCAGAGCAGGCGGGTGACTTGGCCCGCGAGGCCCACGCCCGGCGCCTCGTCTTGACGCACTTCTATCCGCCGGTAGAGAATTCGGACCCGGCGCGCACGGCCGCGGCGCACTTCGGCGGACCGGTGACGGCCGCACGCGACGGCGATCGGTTCACCATCGGAGCGGGAGGCGCGTAGCAGTGCTGATCGTGATGCGACACGGCGCGACCGAAGCAGAGGTCCGGCGCGTGATCGCCGTGATCGAAGAGCTGGGCTACAAGGCGCGGCCCATGCCGGGCGCGCAGCGCACCGCCGTCGGCCTCGTCGGCAACGACGGACGGGTGGACGCCTCGCGGCTCGAAGGCCTCCCCGGCGTGCAGGACGTGATCCACGTCTCCAAGCCCTACAAGCAGGTGAGCCGCGAGTGGAAAAGCGAGAACACGGTGGTTCGGCTGGGCGGCGGTGTGACCGTGGGCGGAACCGACGTCGTCACGATCGCGGGGCCGTGCTCGGTCGAAAGCGAACGGCAGATCATCGACGCGGCGCGGCTCGTCAAGGAAGCGGGCGCCGTGATCCTCCGGGGCGGGGCCTGGAAACCGCGCACGTCGCCCTACGCGTTCCAGGGCCTGGGCCGACCCGGGCTCAAGCTCCTGGCCAAGGCGCGCGAGGAAACCGGGTTGCTCATCTGCACCGAGGCGATGGACCCCGACGGGATCGGCTACGTCGCCGAGGTCGCCGACATCATCCAAATCGGCGCCCGGAACATGCAGAATTTCTCGCTCCTGAAGATCGCCGGACGGGCGCAGAAGCCCGTGCTCCTGAAGCGCGGCATGTCGGCGACGATCGAAGAGCTGCTGCTGTCGGCCGAGTACCTGCTCGCCGAAGGGAATCATGACGTGATCCTGTGCGAGCGCGGCATCCGCGGGTTCGACACCGCCACGCGCAACGTGTTCGACCTCACGGCCATCCCCGTGGTGCACAAGTTGTCGCACCTCCCCATCATCGCCGATCCGTCGCACGGCACCGGGCTGCGGGACAAGGTGATCCCCATGGCCCGCGCCGCGGTGGCGGCCGGAGCGGACGGGATCATGGTCGAGGTGCATCCCAATCCGGAGCAGGCGCTGTCGGACGGCGCGCAAACGCTCTATCCCGATCAGTTCGCTCAGCTGATGCGCGAGATCCGGGTGATCGCGGACGTGATCGGGAGACGCGTGGCGGAGCCAGCGGGAGTGGGGGCGTGAGCAACGCGGAAGTCGGAACGCGGAACGCGGAACATATGCACCAGCGTTGGCCCGGCTGTTCCGCGTTCCGCGTTCCGCATTCCGCATTCTTCGCGATCGCGTTGCTAGCCCGCTCGCAAGCTCCCGACCCCTGGCCCGTGCTCGACCACGCCAGCGCCGTGTATCAGACCATCACCAGCCTCTCGGCCGACTTCACGCAGGTCGTGACCAATCCGATGCTGGGCGCGCCCGACACGACGCGCGGCCGGCTGTACCAAC
>QHTP01000110.1 GCA_003220855.1 Gemmatimonadota bacterium | reverse complement strand
GGTCAGGTCCTGGTAGAACACCAGGTGCAGCACCTCGCGCTGCCGCCGCGGCAGCGAGTCGAGCGCCGCCGTCAGCCGGCGGGTCGCATCGGCGCGCGCCACCATGGCCGCCGGGTCGGGCCGGCCGTCGGACGTCCCGCCCAGGACGGCGAGCGGCAGCCAGCGGCGGAACGCCGCGCGGCGCCGCAGCCCGACCGCGGTGTAGCGCACGACGGCGAAGAGCCACGTCCGAAAGCTCGCGCGCCCGTCGAACCGGGCCCGCCCATCCAGGATCTTCAGGTAACTCGCCTGGAGCGCATCCTCGGCGGCGGGGCGATCGCCCGCGCAGCAGGCGAGGGCCCAACCGAACGCCGCGGAATGCAATTGATCGAGCTCTCGCTCCAGGGCCTCGGGCGACATCGCGCGCTCGGTGGTGTCAGGAATTGGTGTGTCGACGGGGGATCTTATATGACGACGCGCTAGAGGAGGGGGCGGCCGCACGCCCGCCGGATCGCCAATGGAAGGAGCGGCGCAGCAGCCGAGGCCGCTACTCGAGGAGCGCCTGCACTTCAGCCACCGCCGCAAGCCGGCGCTCGACGTGGTCCCCGATCTCCTTCGCGCGCTCGAGAACGAGCGTGAGATCGGAGGGCGACCCCACGCCGGACTGCCGCTTCACGAGGGCGAGGCGCAGGTGTTCGAGCGCCGCCACGGCTTCGGTGAGCGATTCACCCGTGTCGCCCCTTGCCCGCAGTGCCTCCGCCCCGGTCTCCAGTCGCTCGAGCACGTCCGGGAGGTCCCGCGCCTGGCGCCGCTCCTCCTTCGGCAGCGCCTTATACGCGGAGAGCGCCGAGTGTCCCAGTACGAGCTCGGTCCGCTCGACCGAGGGTAGGGCCGGGCGTGCGGTCGCCTTGAGGCCTAACCCTGCGAGGCGGAAGAACGAGCGTCCTGCCCTTCCGGCCCACACCCGGTACCACAACGAGTCCAGCCGCAGGAACCAGCGGCGCCGCTTGATGACTTCGTCCTCCTCCTGCTGCACCTGCCGTTCGGCAAGCAGGGCCGCCCGAATGTCGCCGAACGTGTAGCCATCCTTCAAGAGTCGGCGCGCCACGACGACCAGTTGAAAGATGAGGATCGCCCCGATTATCCCCGTCCCTTTCCCAGCGAGCGCCGACGCCAACAGGACCATGGTCGAGACTTGCGCGTTCCGCACGAAGGCGCGTAGCAGCGGCGGGGCGCGAAAGTCCCGACCCCGCACTTCGCCCACGACCCGCGCGACATCGTCCCCCGTCTGAAACCGCTCGGACGGCGCTTTGCGGAGCAAGCGGTCGACCACGGCGCCCACTTTGGCGGGCACGTCCGGCCGGACGGCCTGAACCAGGGGGGCGGTCTCATTGACGTGTTTCGTGAGGATCGCGGGCAGGTTGGCACCCTCGAACGGTGCCCGGCCGGTGAGCGCGTAGAAGAAGGTCGCGCCCAAGGAGTAGAGGTCGCTGCGCGCGTCCACGGGCTCGCCGCACGCCTGCTCGGGGCTCATGTAGCGTGCGGTCCCGACCACCGGGCCGCCCGCGCTCTCGGCCGCGCGTCTCCCGAGCGCGATCCCGAAGTCGGTGACGAGCGCGCGCTCAGTCGCGCGCTCGATCATGATGTTGTCAGGCTTCACGTCCCGGTGAATCACGCCGCGCTGATGCGCGTAGCCCAGCGCCCACGCCACTTCCTGCAGCAGCTTCATGGCGAGGCGCGGCGGGAGCGGGCCGGCCCGCTCCACCCGATCGCGCAGCGTCTCGCCGTCCACGAAGCCCATCACGAAAAACACCAGTTCGCCACGTGCCTCGACGAGGTGTATCGGCACGATATTGGGATGCGCGAGACCGGCGGCAGTCCGCGCCTCCTGCAGGAAGCGCTCCCGCTCGTCGGGGCGCGTCGCGAGGTGCGGCGGGAGCAGCTTGATCGCGACCGGGCGGTCGAGCGCCACATCGCGGGCGAGCAGCACGATCCCCATACCGCCACGCCCGAGCTCGCGCTCGATGGAATAGCGGCCGGCGAGCAGCTCCTGGAGCGCGAGGAATTCCGCAGTGATGGACCCGGTCATGTCTCGTCGTCCTACGAGCGGAGCCTCATTGCGTTTCGAGCCGGACACCGGGACTGCCGAGCATGATCCGCGCGGGCGGGCGGGCACCGCAGCGTGGGACAGCTCCATACATAGGGGTCGGAAACGAGCGTGGCCAGAGGGTCGTACGCGCTGCGCCTTGCCGACCGACGTCCCGGGCGTATCTTTGAAGCACAACTCAGATGCTATGAACCCCGAGGCGCGTGTCGTGCGGCTCGCCTATGCCTCGAGGGGAGCAAATCGCGAGACCGACTGAGCGAGATACGCTTGGTCGGTTTTTTGTTTTTGCGGGGTGTCGCGGATGAGAACTCGCTCGTGGCGGTTGTCGCTTGCGGTGGCAGCACCGTGCCTCGCTGCGGTGTCGCTCATGTCCCAAACGCCACTTCGGCAGGGAAGCGTCGCGCCCGCCTTCACGCTCGAGACCCTCGCGGGGAGCCCCGCGAGCCTTTCCGACTACTCGGGCCACCCGGTGCTCATCAACTTCTGGGCGTCGTGGTGCAAGCCGTGCAGCGGTGAAATGCCGGCGATCGTCGCGGCGTACCAGGCGCACAAGGAAACCGGGTTCGAGGTGCTGGCAATCAATTTGACTGATCAAGAGCGGATGAAAGACGTCCGCAAGTTCGCCGCCGAGTTTCGGCTGCCGTTTCCGGTGCTGCTCGACGGGAAGGGCCGGGTACGCAAGCTCTACGCCATGGTTGGTGTCCCAACATCGGTGTTTATCGGGTCCGATGGCGTCGTCCGCCTGGTCAATCCCGGTCCCATCACCAGTGAGACACTCGAGCGGGGTCTCGCCGAGATCCTGCCGGCGCGATGAGGCGCTGTCAACGATAGGGAGGCTCAAGATGCGACTTTCATCATGGGTGCGGATGCACCAGATGGCGGCCGGACTGGCGATCGCGGCTGGTCTCCTTGCCATGCCGAGAGAGTCGTTCGCGCAAGGGTGAGAGCCGATACGGTTCTCAACGCCCAGTTTGGGCGGACAAGGTGAGTCGTTCAATTACTTGAAGCGCCACGCCTGGCAGCTGACCGTCGGATACCGCCGCCTGACGGCCGACGAGTGGTTTGTGGGTTCCCAGAACCGTCCCGATCTGGCGCCGCATGGCGAGCCGCTGAATTTCGAGATCCACACAGTGGATCTCAATGCCACGTTCGCGCTGACCGAGCGATTCAACGTGACCCTCACCGTCCCCTTCGTCAGCGGCACGGTCTCGGCGAGCATATGGCCCGATGGGCTTCGGCACACGCAATCGTCATCCGGGCTGGGCGACGTGAGCGTGGTGGGCAGTGTGTGGCTCGGGAACCCTGCAACGCACCCCGACGGAAACGTCGCGCTCGGAGCCGGCGTCAAGGCAGCGACTGGAAGCAATACAGTCAGCAGCCCCTTCTATACGACGAGCGGCCCGGTGCCGTTCACCGCTATTCAAGGCATCGAGCCCGGGGATGGGGGATGGGGGCTCATCTTGCAGGCGCAGGCGTACAGGAAAGTGTTCAGGCGGGCGTTTGCGTACGTGTCCGGCTCCTACCTGATCAGCCCACGTGGGGTCAGCGGTGTGTCAGCGAGGTCCCCGGGCGACTCGTCCTGGTCGGTGCCCGATGTCTATTCGGGACGGTTGGGGCTCGCGTACGCTCTGTGGCCCGACGAGGGCATTTCGGTGAGTCTCGGTGGGCGGATCGATGGGCTGCCGGTGCACGATGTGGTGGGTGGCGGAGACAACGGCTTCCGGCAGCCGGGCTACGTCATTTTCGCCGATCCGGGGGTGGCGGTGACGCGGGGCAGCGAAGCGTTCACGCTGAGTGTACCGGTCAGACTGCACGCCAACCGCCTACGGAACACGCTCGAGTGGGCGGGCGGTAAGCCGGGCGGCGGAGGAGACTTCGCAAGAGTCCTGGTCTTCCTGGGGTATGTGCACCGGTTCTAATGGAGCAGCTTCGTCTCTTGACGTTCGGCGGCTTGAACCTGCTGGTGGGTGGTCACGCGACGACCGGGTCGGCCACCCGACGCCGTCGGCTGGCCCTGCTTGCGCTGCTTGCCGTCGCGCGTGACAGGGGGCTGAACCGCGACAAAGTCCAAACCTATCTCTGGCCCGAGAGCGATACCGAGCGGGCGCGGCATGGGTTGAACCAGCTGGTCTATTTCCAGCGACGCCACCTCGACAGCGAGGAGCTGTTCCTCGGCAAGAAAACGCTCCGTCTCAATCGGGCAGTGATCACGACCGATGTGTGGGATTTTGAGGACGCCCTCGACGCGGGCGCCCACGAGGCGGCCGTGCGGTCATACACGGGCGCGTTTCTCGACGGCTTCTTTCTGCAGGGGGCGCCAGGGTTCGAGCGGTGGGTGGACGACCAGCGCAGGCGCCTGGCGGAACGTTGTGCCCAAGCGTTCGGCCTGCTCGCGGCGGCTGCTGCGACCAAGCACCAAGCGGTGGAGTGGTGGCGCCGCGCCGCCGAGTTGAAGCCCTACGATACGGACACCGTGCTGCACCTGGCCGAGGCGTGCGTGGCGATCGGTGATCGGGCGGCGGCGGTTCGGTGCGCCCAGCAACATGCAGATGTGCTTCGGACCGAGCTCGATCTTCCTCCGGACTCGAGCGTGGTGAGAATGATCGAGCAGCTGCGGGCCGGCTCTGCGCCCGGTTGACGAGGACGAGCCTCCGGACGCAGGGCCCGCGGCTTCGAGCCGACATCACAGACCTACCTCAACATCCACCAATGCAATTCTTCACCGCGAGGGTCTCAACCCGTGTCTGAGTGCCGGACGTCACGGTCAACCTCAACACGATGTCTCCGTCAGTGTCCGTGACGTGGAGCGACAAGCTTGGCCCAGTAGTCGTCGTGGTGGCCTGCCCCGCCTGGCGCGTTACTTCCCACCGGTATTGGTATTGACCGGATCCGCCGAACGCGAAGGCATCCCAACTGAAGGGCCCGTCGGCATCGATCCGGGACGGACCGGCGATCTCAAACGAGAGAGACTGCTGCGTCGGCGTTAGCGGTGTTGACGAC
>QHTP01000109.1 GCA_003220855.1 Gemmatimonadota bacterium | reverse complement strand
GCCTTCGTCCGCGCCCTGCGGCCGGGTCTCATCGTGAACAACCGCGTGGGGCACACGCGTCAGGGCTTGAGCGGCCTGAATCGGGCGGGACAGATCGGGCTGGGCGACTTCGGGACCCCCGAGCAGCAGGTGCCCCCCGAGGGGCTTCCCGGCGTCGACTGGGAAACCTGCATGACGATGAACGACACGTGGGGCTACAAGTCGTACGACGACGACTGGAAGGACACGCGCACCCTACTGCGGACGCTGATCGACGTGGCGTCTAAGGGCGGGAATTTCCTGCTCAACGTGGGACCGACGGCGGAAGGCGTGATCCCCGCCCCGATCGCGTCGCGGCTGCGCGAGATGGGCGACTGGATGAGGGCCAACGGCGAGGCCATTTACGGGACCACGGTGAGTCCCTACGGCAGGCCCGAGTGGGGTCGCTACACCGCCAAACGGGGCAAGTTGTACGCCCACGTCTTCGACTGGCCCAAGGACGGCCGGCTCGCGCTCACCGGCCTGCCCGAGCAGCCGGTCTCGGCCTTCCTCCTCGGGGACGCGATGCCGCTCTCGATCGAGCCGGTCGACTCGGGCTTCGTGGTCCAGCTGCCACGGGTCCCGCCGAGCACGATCGCGTCGGTGGTCGTGCTGGGCATGAAGGTTCAGAACCCGCGATGAAGGCCGCCGTTCTCTACGACGTCGGTCGGATCGCCGTGCGGGAAGTGCCGACCCCGCGCCCAGGGCCGCGCGACGTCCTGGTGCACGTCGCGGCGGTCGGGCTGTGCGGCACGGACCTGCACATCTACGCCGGGCATGGCAACTACCATCGCGACGAGCGCGGGCGGTCGATCCCGCTCGCCCAGGAGCCCCAGATCCTCGGTCATGAGATCGCCGGCGTCGTGGAGGAGGCGGGCGCGAACGTCAGGGACCTCCGCCCCGGCGATCGCGTCGTGCTCGATCAAGGGCGGAGCTGCGTGAGCGAGGGGCGCTCGCTCCCGTGTGAATATTGCGCCAGCGGGGACTCGCATCAGTGCGAGCATTATCAGGAACACGGCATCACCGGCCTGCCCGGCGGGCTGGCGGAGTACCTGGCGATCTCCGCGGTGAACGCGGTGCCCATCGACCCGGCAATGGACGCCGCGGTGGCTGCGCTGACGGAGCCGTTGGGGTGCGTGCTGCACGCGTCGGACGTGCTGCTCCGGACGCCGGCGCGGTATGCCATACCAGGCGGCAAGGGCGGCAGAGGCGGCAACGGTGCACAGGTCCGGTTCGCGATGATTTGTGGCGCGGGGCCGGCCGGCCTGCTGTGGGTGCAGTATCTGCGCAACGTCCTCGGCTTCGAGGGATCGCTGCTGGTGAGCGAGCCGAGCGCCGCCAAGCGCGCCCTCGCGGAGCGGTTCGGGGCGGAGACGATCGATCCAACCGGTGCGGAACTGGTGGACATCGTGGCCGGGCGCACCTGCGGCCGTCGGGTCGAGCTGCTGGTGGAGGCCACGGGGTCGGGAGCGATGTTCGCGTCCATCGCGCCGCTGGTGCGCAAGCAGGCCACGGTGCTGCTGTACGGGCACGGCCACGCCGGCGTAGACCTGAGCGTGCTGAGTCAGCTCCAGTTCCTGGAGCCCACGCTGCTCTCCCCCGTCGGAGCGTCCGGCGGGCACGAGCGCGACGGCCGGCCGTCCACCTACGTCCGGGCGCTGCAGCTGATCGAGCGCGGCGCAGTGGATGCGGCATCGTTGATCACCCATCGCTATCCGTCGCTCGACGCGGTGCCCGGCGCGTTCGCGGCGGACCACGCCGCCCCGGGCTACATCAAGGGAGTCGTGACGCTGTGAGACCTTTCACGTCCACGGTCCTGTGCGCGGCCCTGCTGGCGGGCTGCAGCCGCTCCGGCTTCGACAAAGAGCTCGCGATCGCCGTCATCCCCAAGGGCACGACGCACGAGTTCTGGAAGAGCATCCACGCCGGCGCGATCCAGGCGGCGCGCGAGCTCTCGGCCCAGGGAACGCCGGTACGGATCGTCTGGAAGGGACCGTTCCGCGAGGACGACCGGGAGCAGCAGGTGCAGGTCGTGGAGGGGTTTCTCAGCCAGGGCATCCGGGGGATCGTGCTCGCACCGCTCGACAACCGCGCCCTGGTCCGTCCGGTGGAGGAGGCGCAGCGGGCCGGCGTGTCGACAGTGATCATCGACTCGGGTCTCGAGTCGGACGTCCCGATCAGCTTCGTGGCCACCGACAATCGCAAGGGCGGGCGCATGGCCGCGGACCGGTTGGGCGAGGTGCTCGGCGGTCGCGGCAAGGTCCTGCTGCTGCGCTACGCCGAAGGCTCCGCTTCGACCACCGAGCGCGAGAGCGGGTTCGTCGAGGAGCTGGACTCCCGCTATCCGGGCGTCGAGATGGTGTCGACCGACCAGTACGCAGGCCCGACGCGCGAGACAGCCAAGCGGGCGTCGGAGAATCTGCTCAACCGCTACGGGGGCGTGTTGCAGGGCATCTTTACGCCCAACGAATCGTCCACCATTGGCATGCTGCTCGCATTGCAGGACATCGGCAAGGCCGGCAAAGTCCGATTCGTGGGCTTCGACGCGAGCGCCATCCTCATCGACGCCGTCCGCAATCGCCAGCTCGATGGAGTCGTGGTGCAGAACCCCATGCGCATGGGATACTTGGGCGTGACGGCGATGGTCGACCACCTGCGGGGCAAGCCGGTCGAGCGCCGCATCGACACCGGGGTCATGCTCGTCACTGCGGCGAACCTCGACTCCGCGTCGACGCAAGCGCTCATCCATCCACCCATCGCGCGCTACCTCGCCGAGCCGTGACCGCGGTGCTGGAGATTCGCGACGTCGCCAAGCGATTCGGGGCGACCACGGCGCTGGACGGCGTGGACCTCACGCTGCGTGCGGGCGAGGTGCACGCCCTGATCGGAGAGAATGGCGCCGGCAAGAGCACCCTCATGAACATCCTCGCCGGCGCCGTGCGGCCCGATCGCGGTGCGATGCAGGTCGACGGCCGCCCGTACGCTCCCGGTGGTCCCGGCGACGCCCGGCGCCGCGGGATCGCTCTCATCCACCAGGAGCTGTGTCTGTGCCCCCACTTGAGCGCGGCGGAGAACATGCTGCTCGGCCTCGAGCCGGCGCGCGGCGGCTGGGTGGACCGCGGCGCGGCGCGGCGGCGCGCGCTCGCCCTGCTGGTGCACTTCGGGCGGCCAACGCTGCACCCCGACGACCGCGTGGCCGACCTGCCGCTGGCGGCTCAGCAGGTGGTGGAGATCTGCCGCGCCCTGGCGGCCGACGCGCGCATCCTTCTGATGGACGAGCCGACCAGCAGCCTGCAGCGCGAGGACGTCGACCGCCTGTTTGCACTCATCCGGCAACTGGCCACGCGCGGCATCGCCATCATTTACATCAGTCATTTTCTCGAAGAAGTGCGCGAGATCGCCGCCCATTACACGATCCTGCGCGATGGCCGGAGCGTGGACGGCGGGAGCATCGCGGACACGAGCAACGATCAGCTGATCGCGCACATGGTCGGCCGCGCCACCCTCACCCCCTGGCCCCCTCTCCGTTCCGGAGAGGGGGAACGCCATGAAGGCCACGTGATCCTCGCGGTACACGATGTCGCCGCGCCACCCGTCCTGAAACAGGCCAGCTTCGAGCTGCGTCGCGGCGAAGTACTCGGCATCGCCGGGCTGATGGGCTCCGGACGGAGCGAGCTGGTGCGGGCGTTGTTCGGGCTCGAGCCCCGGGCGGCGGGACGGATCGTGCTGCGCGGCCAGCAGGTGGCCGTGCGCGGGGCCTGCCCGGCCCGGCGCCTCGCCCAGGGATTCGGATACCTGAGTGAGAACCGCGGAAGGGAGGGCCTCGCCCTCCACCTGTCGGTGGCGGACAACCTGACCGCGACGCGGTTCTCCGCCTGCTCGCCGGGCTGGGGGTGGCTCGATCTCGATCGGCAGCGTGCCGCCGCGCAACAATGGATCGACGCCCTGCACGTCCGGGCGGCGTCCCCGGCACAACCGGTGCGCGCCCTCTCCGGCGGCAATCAGCAGAAGGTGGCGATCGGCAGGCTGCTGCATCAGGACGCGGACGTGCTCCTGCTCGACGAGCCCACGCGGGGGATCGACGCGGGGAGCAGGGCGCAGATCTACGAGGCGATCGCGCGCAGTGCCGCGCAGGGCAAGGCGGTGCTGCTGGTGAGCTCATATCTGCCGGAGCTGTTCGGGTTGTGCGATCGGCTGGCGGTCATGAGTCGCGGGCGGCTCTCCCCCGCGCGCCCGATCGAGCAGTGGACCCCCGAGACCGTTCTCGCGACGGCGATCGGCGAACCGGTGTCATGAGCGACACGTCATCCACGTTTCCATCCAGTGAGGCACGGCATGAAGGACAACGACGACCTCATCACTCGACGCGAAGCGCTCGCCCAGGTCGCGCTGCTCATGGGCGGCGCGATCTCGGCACCCACGCTGGCGGGCGCGCTCGACGCCGCGACCCGGCGGGCCTGGACGGCGCCGCCGCAAAACTGGGCGCCGCGCACGCTCGACGCCCGCCAGCTCGAGCTCGTCGCCGTGATGGCCGAGCACATCGTTCCCCAGACCGACACGCCCGGAGCCCGCGCGGCAGGCGTGCATCGCTTCGTGGACACGCTGCTCAGCGATCACTACCCGACACCCGAGCGCGATCGCTTCCTGGCGGGCCTGGCGGACGTCGATGCGCGGGCGCGGTCCCGGCAGGGAAAGACGTTCGTCGAGTGCGCGGCCGATCAACAGCTTGCCATGCTCACCGAGATGGACGAAGCGGCGTATCCCCCGGCTGAGAGCGATGCCTCGCAGGCTCCCGAAACCTGGTTCTTCCGCCGGATGAAGGAGGTGACTCTGGTCGGCTACTACACGTCGCAAATAGGCTCCACGCGGGAGCTGCACCCGAGTCCATTCGGCGCGTACCGTGGCGACATACCCTACAGCTCCGTCGGGAGGGCCTGGTCATGATCACCTACGATGCCATCGTGATCGGCTCTGGGATTACGGGCGGGTGGGCGGCCAAGGAGCTCACCGAGAAAGGCCTGCAGACGCTGATGATCGAGCGCGGGCGCGACGTCGTGCACCACAAGGACTACATCACGGAGCACAAGCCAAGCTGGGAGCTGCCGCTGCGCGACGCGCGGCTCTCCGTGGGGACCAAGGGCGCCGAGGACTATCCGATCCAGGCGCGCACGGGTCAGTTCCGCGAATCGAACAAGCACTTCTTCCTCAAGG
>QHTP01000026.1 GCA_003220855.1 Gemmatimonadota bacterium | reverse complement strand
GGGGAACGAGAGCGAGGCGCTCGCCGTCAACCGGCACGGACAGGTGGCGGGGCACAGCCGCGGCGCCGGGGCGCCGATGAAGCACGCTTTCCTCATCGCCGAGCCCGGTACCATGATCGACCTCGGCACGCTCGGCGGAGCGACGAGCATCGCACACGACCTGAACGACCGCGGCGAAGCGGTCGGCCTGGCCGAGACCAAGGCGGGCGAGCCGCGTGCGTTCGTATGGACGGCGACCGACGGCATGCGCGATCTCGGGACGCTCGGCGCCGCGAGTATGGCGCTGGGAATCAACGACCGGACAGAAGTGGTGGGCGGCAGCGGTCACGCGTTCCTGTGGACCGCCGGCGGCGGCATGGTCGACCTGGGAACCCTCGGCGGGCGCACCAGCTGCGCCAACGCCATCAACGATGCCGGCTGGATCGTGGGGGTGAGCCAGACCGGGGAAACCGACGCCCGCGGACTCCCCGTCACCCACGCGTTCCTGCGGACGCCCGATGGCAGCATGCTGGACCTGGGCACCTTGGGGGGCGAGCACAGTGCCGCCGTCGCCGTCTCCGATGAGGAGGGTGGGATACTCCGGATTGCCGGGCACAGCCACGATGCCTCCGCGCGCATGCGGGCCGTCCTCTGGGCGGTGCGGTTGGGCTAACCGACCGCCTTGACGGCGACGCTGGAAGGCCGTCGTTTACACGCCTGCGCATTGCTCCCTTGGGACTCCCACACCGGAGGCGGCATCACCATGAGAAACGGGATTGCCAGGTTCGTGCTGGTGCTGGCCGCGGCGGCGCTCCTGCCTCGTTCCGCGCCGGCACAGGCGGGCCCCAGTGCGAAAGCCGCGAAAGTGAAGATCACCACGCCCGCCCGCGGCGCCACGGTGAGCGGGCCCGTGAAGGTCACGCTCGCGGCCACCGGCGTCGAGATCGTTCCGGCCACCGATGAGCGCGCGGGGACGGGCCACCATCATCTGTTCGTCGATCGCGACGTGACGCCCGTGAACGACACCATCCCGCGCGGCGTGACCGGGATCATCCACCTGGGTCGCGGGCAGACCGAGTTCGTGCTGGACTCACTCAAGCCTGGTCCGCACCAGGTGATCGCCGTGGTGGGCGACTGGAAGCACGTGCCGTTGAAGCCGCTCGTGACCGATACGGTGCGGTTCACCGTCAAGGACTGAGCCATGCAGTGGACCCAGGTCTACGATCCGTTGCACAATTGGGTCTTGTCCACCCTCGTCGCCGCGCTGCCGATCGTGGTGCTGTTCGGCATGTTGGCGGGGCTGCGGGTGAAGCCCCACTGGTGTGCGATCGGCGGCGCCGCCACGGCGGTCCTGGTGGCCGTGGCGGTATTCGGGATGCCGGTCTCGCTCGCCGGCATGAGCTTCCTGTACGGCGTCGGGTTCGGCGTGCTGAAGATCGCGTGGATCGTGCTCGCCGCCGTCTATCTGTACGACATTTCGGTGTTCACGGGCCAGTTCGAGATCATGAAGGAATCGGTGGCGGGAATCACGGCCGACCGCCGGTTGCAGCTGCTGCTCGTGGCGTTCTGCTTCGGCGCGTTCATCGAGGGTGCCGCCGGTTTCGGGGCACCGGTCGCGATCGCGGGCGCTTTCATGATCGGGCTCGGGTTCAAGCCGTTCCACGCCGCCGCCCTCAATTTGATCGCCAACACGTCGCCCGTGGCGTGGGGCGCCATCGGCACGCCGGTGCACACGCTGGCCGCGGTCTCCGGTCTGCCCGAATCGGACTTGAGCGCGATGATCGGACGCATCCTGCCCATCACGGGGATCATCGTGCCGTTCTGGCTGGTGCGCGCAATGGTGGGGTGGGCCGAGACCCTCGAGGTGTTGCCCGCCATCCTCGTGGTGGGCGCTTCGTTCAGCTTGACGCAATACTTCTGGTCCAACCACGTGGACTCGAACCTCGTCGACATCGCCGGCGGAGTCGTGTCGCTCTCCGCGACGGTGATCTTCCTCCGGTTCTGGCGTCCGAAGCGCGTCTGGCGGTTCGCGGACGAGCCGGCGTCGAGCGCTAATCCGGCGGCGGCTCATCGGCATTCCGCCGGTCAGATCGTCAAGGCGTGGATGCCGTTCGCGATCCTGTCGCTGACGGTGCTCGTGTGGGGCCTGCCGGCCGTCAAGGGCGCGATCAACCGCGCGACCACGCACGTGTGGGATGTCCCGTTGCTGCACAACGCGGTGACGCGCGCGGCGCCGGTCGTGACGAAGCTGACACCCGAGGCGGCACGCTTCGATTTCAACTGGCTCTCGGCGACGGGGACGGGATGCTTCGTCGCGGCGATCCTGGCGGGTCTGGTGCTGGGGCTGGGGCCGGCGCAGCTCGCGAAGATCTTCTGGCACACGCTCAAGCGCATGAAGCTCGCGGTCATCGCGATCTCGTTCATGCTGGGCCTCGGGTACACCACGCGCTACTCCGGGCTCGACGCGGTGCTCGGACTCGCGTTCACACGCAGCGGATGGTTCTACCCCTTCTTCGGCACGTTCCTGGGGTGGCTGGGCGTGGCCCTGACGGGTAGCGACACCTCATCCAACGCGCTGTTCGGCAGCCTGCAGCGCATTACGTCACAACAGCTGGGACTCGATCCGGTCCTGATGTGTGCGGCCAACTCGGCGGGCGGAGTGATGGGGAAGATGGTGGACGCGCAGTCCATCACCGTCGCGACGTCGGCCACGAATCAGGTGGGCAACGAAGGCAGCATCTTCCGCTACGTGTTCTGGCATTCGGTCGCCTTGGGGGCCGTCGTGGGCGTGATCGTGCTGCTGTATGCCTACGTGTTCCCGGGCGGGGTGCCGCACGGCCTGACGATCGTGAAGTGAGGGTGCGCGTCGGGTCGGGGCGCAGCATGCTGCGCCCCGACCCTTGATTCAGCCCCTCGCGCCCGCCCGCACCGCTGCCGGCTGCCAGATGCTGATCTTGCGCGTCTCCGGCATCAGGAACAGGCTCAGCAGGAAGGCGATAGCAGGCACCGTGATGGGATAGACCAGCGCGTGGCCTAGGCTCTGGGACGTGGAGAGCCCCGCTGCCTGCGCGGTCACGTACGCCGCGGTCGTAATGACCGGCACCAGTCCGCCGCCCCAGCCGTTCCCAATGTGATATGGCACCGACACGGACGAGTAGCGGATGCGCGCTGGAAAGTACTCGGCGAGGAACGCGCCGATCGGGCCGTACACCATGCCCACGTAGCAAACCATGATCGCGACGATCAAGATCGACAGCGGGTAGTTGATGTTGGCCGGGTTGGCGGCGTTGCCGAGCGCTGTATAGAGAGGGTAGTACGTCACGGCCGCGAGGAAGAACCCGGCCAAGATGATCGGCTTCCGGCCGATCCGGTCCGAGAGCCAGCCGAAGAAAATGAGCGATGGCGTGGCGATGAGCAGCGCGAGGCCCGTGATGAGGGCCGGGTGTAAGACATCCGGCTTCTGCACCTGTTGGATGAAATAGAGCGCCCAGAACTGTCCGCTGTACCACACGACGCCCTCACCGATCACGACGATGCTGGCAATCAGGACATATCTGATGTTCTCGCTCCAGAAGGCCTCGCGCCACGGATTGGTCGACGTCTGTCCCTTCGCCTTGATGGCCTGAAAGATCGGCGTCTCCTGAAGCTGGAGCCGGATGTAGATGGCGATCGCTACCATGAGTAGGGAGAGCAGGAACGGGATGCGCCATCCCCACGCGTTGAACGCTTCGGTCCCCAGCGCCTCGCGCGTCACGATGATGACGACCAGGGACACCACGATCCCGAGCGTGGGCGATGTCTGGAGCCAGCCGGTGTAGTAGCCCCGTTTGTCGTCCGGCGCATGCTCCGCGACGTACGTGATGGCGCCGCCGTACTCGCCGCCGAGGCACAAGCCCTGGATGAGGCGCAGGAACAATAGGATGAACCCCGCTGCGACGCCGATCTTGGCATAGCTCGGCACGAGGCCGATGAGCGCCGTCGACACACCCATGCCGCTCAGCGTAATGAGGAAGGTGTACTTGCGGCCCACGATGTCGCCGACGCGGCCGAAAACGAAGGCTCCGAACGGGCGGATCAGGAACCCGGCGGTGAAGGTACCGACCGTCTTGATGAGCGCGCTTCCGGAGGCCCCTGCGGCGAAAAACTTGACCGAAAGGAGCGCGGCCAGGCTGCCGAAGATGTAAAAGTCGTACCACTCGATCACGTTCCCCACAGCTGCGGCGATGACGACACGGCGAAGGTCCTTCACGGAGAGCGCAGGAGCGGTCATACCTTCCTCATGGCGGTCGTGGAGGTTCCAGTGTCCCGCCGAATTGGCACCTTGTCAAGATGGCGTCCCACCTAGCGGCCGTGCGCGTACTTGAGGGCGGCTTCGGTGCGGTTCTTGACCCCGAGCTTCGAGAAGAGGTGCTGCACGTGGAACTTCACCGTGTTGTCCGAGAGGCCGAGCCGCTCCGCGATCTGCGGGTTGGTGAGCCCGCCCGCGACGAGCGTCCAGACCTCGCGCTCCCGCGGCGTCAAGTCGCTGGCCACCCCGGCCGCGCGCCCTTCGATCCAGCGGCGCGCAGCCTGGGGAAACACGAGCTGGCCCGCGTGCACCTGGCGGATGGCCGTCAGCGTCTGTTGGGGCGATTCCGTCTTGAGGGCGAGGCCGTCCGCACCGGCGTCGAGGGCCGAGCGGAGCGATTCGCCGTCATTGTACGCGGTCAGCACGAGCACTTTGGGGGGCGCGGGGCGGTCGCGCAGCGCCGCGAGCACTGCGGTGCCCTTGATGGTGGTGAGCTCGAGATCGAGCACCACCACATCCGGCTTGTGCTGCTGCACCAGCTTCACGACCTCGGTGCCGTCGGTCGTCCAACCGGCGACGGTGATGTCCGGCTCGCCGTCGAGCAACGCGCGCAGGCCCTCGAGCACGATGGCGTGGTCGTCCGCGAGCAGCACGCGAATCATCGAGGGGCGCTCACTCCGCGGGCAGCGTGACGGTGAGCGAGGTGCCCCGGCCCGGCGCGCTCTCGAGCGCGAACGTGCCCCCCAGCATCTCCACCCGGTCCTGAATGCCGCGCAACCCGAAGTGTCCGCCTTCCACGCCCACGTCTTCCTCGCTCGCGAGCACACGCTCGGGGTTGAAGCCGCGGCCCCGGTCCGACACGGTGAGGGCGAGGGAGCCGCCCCGCCGCTCGACGATCACGCGCTGTTCGGCCGCGCCCGAGTGGCGATGGCCGTTGGCGAGCGCCTCCTGCAGGATGCGGTAGATCGCGATCTTGGTCGGCAGCGCGCAGTCGCCCAGGTCGTCGGGGAGGGCGAGCTCCACGCCCTGCTCGGTCAGCGTCTCGTGCTGGACCGCGAGGCCCTCGATGATCTCGCCGAGCGCGCGGCGCTCGAAGCCGGGCGGCCTAAACGCCCCGATGAAATTGCGGATCTCGCTCAATGCACGCTCGAGCAGGCGCACGGCCTGCCGCGACCGCTGCTGGGCCAGTGGGTCCCCGGCGAGCGCGCGCTCGAGCACCTGCAGCTGGGACAATGCGGCGAAGATGTCCTGTACCGGGCCGTCGTGCATGTCGAGCACGATGCGCTGCAGCTCCCGCTCGCTGGTCGCGAGCAGGCGCCGCGAGGCGGCCCGGGCCTCGGCCTCGCGAAACTCGGTCACGTGCGACGGGACGCCACGAGCTGCGGTATCCGCTCCGCGGCGAATCCGAGCACGGCTCCGACCGCGAGCGCGATCGCCACGCGGACGCCGCCCTGGATGCTCACGGCGCGCATCCCGAGGGCGACACCGGCGCCGGCGAGCGCGCCGGCCGTGTAGGAGAGGAGCGGCACGCGCGCCTGCAGCACTATGCCGAGCACCACACCCCCCAGCACCAACGCCTGGACGAGGTCTCGACCGCCCAGCGCCCGGAAGACGTAGTGCGCCACGAGCGCCCAGACGACGCCGGAGGTCGTGCCGGCGAGCGTGCGCTGCAATCCGGGAATCCCCCCGCCGGCGGCCAGGGAGCATCCCAGCGCGATGATCACCGGCCAGAGCGAGAGGTTCACCTTCGCCATTTCGGAAATCGCGGCCCACACCGCCACCACCACCGCCAGGCTCAACGCTCGAATCGTCGTCGGGTTCATGGCTCGGCCTCCTCCCGTGTAACGACGCGGTAGGCCTCCATCGCGAAATATTCGGGCAGGCCCAGCCGGTCGGCGCGCGCCGCGGTTTCCAGGTTGCGCGTTTCGACCCGTTGCCAGAACTCGCGGTCGTCGTGCGCGCCCGGGAACGGCGCGGTGTCCTTCTGCGACTGGTGCTTGAAGATCGCGAACACCTTGGCGCGCAGCTCGTCCTGGGAGAGCGGCACCAGGACGTCCGCTTCCGTGAGGGGCCACTCCTGCCACGCGCCGCGGTACAGCCACACCTCCGGGGGCGCCCCGTCGTAGACGGCGAGCGCCTGCGTGACTGCCGCCTTGCACATGCGGTGGGTCCCGTGCGGATCGGACAGGTCGCCCGCGACGAAAACGAGATCCGGGTGGACTTCCTCGAGCAGCCCGCGCACGATCGCGACATCCTCGGGGCCGATCGGGCGCTTCCGTACCTCACCCGTCCGGTAGAACGGCAGGTTGAGGAAGCGCGCCGCGGTGGGCGGCAGCCCGACCGACTCGAGCGCCGCGATCGCCTCCGACTCGCGGATCATGCGCTTCAGGTCCTGGACCACGTGCAGGTCGATGTCGCCCGGTGCCTTGCGCTCGAAGCTCGCCTCCACGCCCTCGCGCACGCGCTGCACCGCCGCCCGGTCGAGTCCCAGCGTCTCCGCGGCGCGGCTCACGAAGTCGAGGTGGCGCCGCACGTCGTGATCGAACACGGCGATGTTCCCGCTGGTCATGTACGCCACGACGATGGCGTTCTCGTTCTCCCACAGCTTGCGCAGCACACCGCCCATCGAGATCACGTCGTCGTCGGGGTGCGGGGAGAACACCAGCACCGACTTGCGCGACGGCAGCCGGCGGCGGCCGCGGATCTTGTCCCGCAGGCGGTTGAACACGAGCCCGTTGATCGGACCCGGAGCCCCGTGCTTCGCGAGCAGCGGGCTCAGGTGGTGCTCGGCGTAATCGCGCGCCGTGAGCTTGAGCAGAGCCTTGCCCGTCTGCTCCGCCAGCCAGACCGCCGCCCGCTCCGTCAGCTCCGCTGTCCAGTCGACGCTCGAAAGCACCCACGGTGTCTTGATCCGGGTCAGCTCGGCGGCGGCCGCCAGGTCCAGATACGCCGTCGCGTTGGCGTGCCGCTGCAGGAACGTGGCGGCCACGTCCGGCGAGACCTCGCCCTCGACCGCGCGCGCCACGATCTCGGCCTTGTGCTCCCCCGTCGCGATCAGCGCGATCTCGCGCGCCCCCAGGATCGTGGCGACGCCCATGGTGATGGCCTCGCGCGGCACGTTATCCTCGCCAAAGAAGTCGGCGGCCGCGTCCCTCCGGGTCACCGTGTCGAGGGTTGCGACCCCGGTGCGCGAGTCCTGGGAAGAGCCGGGCTCGTTGAAGCCGATGTGGCCGCTCTTGCCGATTCCCAGGAGCTGCAGGTCGATCCCGCCGGCGTCCGTGATGGCGCGCTCGTAGGCGGCGCAGTACTCGGCGAGGCGCTCGCGTGGCACGCCGCCGTCGGGGATGTGCACGTGCTCCGGCCGGACATTCACGTGGGCGAACAGGTTCTCCCACATGTAGCGCCGGTAGCTGTGCGGGCTGTCCGGCGGCATCGGGTAGTATTCGTCGAGGTTGAAGGTGACCACGCGCGCGAAGTCCACCTGGCCCGCCTGGTGGCGGCGGATCAGCTCGCGATAGATCCCTAGCGGCGTGCTCCCGGTGGCGAGTCCGAGTACGCAACGGCCGCTCGCCGCCGTGGTGCGCGCGATCACGTCGACGACGCGGTCGGCGAGCAGCGCCGCGAGATCGTCGTGGTCGGGCACCACGACCTTGGGAATGCGCTCGCGGTCCCGCGGGCCCTCGATCAAGCGCGTCGGCGCGCGGCGCGCGGGGCCGGGCGGACGGGGCGGACTGGCGGGGCTGGGGGGGCTGGGGGGGCGTGCGATCCGGGCGTCGTCAGGCGTCATCTGGTGTCATCGCTCCTAGCGGGACAACGTAGCATAAAGAATACGTCCCGTCGGGACCGCGGGCAAAGTCAGGCAGCGCGGTTACTTGACGGGCCGTGCAGTTTGTCGCATATGTAGAGCGCGCCCCCACGATTCAGCGACTACCTTCTTGCGACCGGCGGCCGCACCTGCGGCGGGCCCGCCAGGGACTGGGTGTGCGGGTGGGAGCCTCCGTGACGCAACGGGAGCCGTTCGTCGAAGGCCGGCGCGAGATGACGCCACACTGCGGCGCTGGAACATCGCCATCGTGCAGGGCAGCCGCTGGGTGGGATGTCAGACCGGCCCGAACGGGTTCTGGGTGGTCGCTCCCGTCCGGACCCGACCCCCGGCGCCGCCCCCCGATGGGCGGGAGCGGCGCAGCCGCGAGCGCCTCACGCTCGAGCTCGCCGGCCTCTGCCTCGGCCTGCTCGACCGACGGGAACCCGCGCCCGGCCATGCGCCGGCCCGGCCCGACCCACTCCACGACATCACCACGCTCCCAGGCATCATCGCCCACGAGCTGTCCAACCCGCTCACGGCGGCTCGCGCCGGGCTGCAGCTCGCCATGGAATCGCTGGGCCGCTGGACGGAGGTCGCGGCGGGTCGCCGGCTCGAATTGCTGGATGAGCTGGGTCAGGTGATCGAGGACATCGACCGGTCGGTCAGCTTCCTGCGTGCCGTGAAGGATCGGGCGCGGGGCGCCCTGGCCCGCTCCGAGCGATTCGACGCCGTGCGCGTGGTCCGCTCCTGTTGTACGCTCGAGAGCCGTGTCCTCAAGGAGAAGAAGATTCCGCTCGAGTTCGACTCCACGCTCGAGACCGTGTATCTCAAGGGTGACCCCAACGCTCTGTACGACCTGCTCGTGAATCTGATCCGCAACGCCGCCGACGCGAGCGCCGCGCAGCCCGCGCCCATCCGGGTGGGTCTGATCCAGGAGGCCACCTCGCTGCGACTCACCGTGGAGGACAGCGGCGTCGGCATCCGCCCCCAGGACCTGGAGCGCATCTTCGAGCCCGGCTACACCACCAAGGAATTTGGCGAAGGCAGCGGCATGGGGTTGGTGGTGGTGCAGAGCGTGGTCCGCAACATGTTCGCCGGCAGTATTGCGGTCAATTCGAAGGTCGGTGCCGGAACGACCGTCACGGTCGCGCTGCCGATTCCGCCGCAGCGGTCGGTCGATCCCCAGCGGTGAACCGCTCCTCTATCGTGGCGGCGGCCGCGGCTTTCGCCGCCCTGTGCGCCCATCCCGCTTCCGCTGCCGGCCAAGACCTCACCGTGGACACGACTGGCGCGGCCGCGTTGATCGATCAGGCGCTGAACCACTCGGCCGTGATGGAGAACCTCCAGTACCTCACGGACGTGATCGGTCCCCGACTCACCGGATCGCCCGCGGCCCGCCGCGCCAACGAGTGGACGCTCGAGCGCCTCAAGGCGTACGGCCTGGAAGGCCACCTCGAGCCCTGGAAGTTCGGAGGCACCTGGACTCGCGGAGCGATCCGCGTGCGCTTGACGGCACCCCGTGCGCACGACGTGACGGCGGCGAGCTGGGCGTGGGCGCCGGGCACGGGCGGCGCCACCGTCGCGGGACCGGTGGTGCGCATCGACGCGAGCACCCCGGACAGCTTCGCGCCATATCGTCGCCGCGTGAGGGGCGCGTGGGTCATGACTCGCGTGCCATCGCTCGTGTGGAACAACGACGGCCCGCCCATGACCGGCGCCGACTCCACGCGCCAGCGCGAGTTCTCCCGCAGTGTGTTCACCCCGTTCCGGGACGCGGATTCGGCGACCCGCGCCCGCATGCAGCAGTTCGCGAACGACGTCCCCTACCTGCTGCAGCGCGCAGGGGCGCTCGGCATCCTGGTGGATGCCGGCAAGGAGCACGCGCTCCTCAACATGAGCGGCTCCCCCAACCGGCCCCTGCCGCTGCCGCAGGTCGCGGTGGCGCACGAAGACTTCGCGCTGTTCGACCGGCTGCTGGGAGCAGGGACGCCGCCGCGCCTCGCCGTGACCATCGCGAACACTGTGACGCGCGACTCGGTCACGCAGTGGAACACGGTCGCCGAAATTGCCGGCAGCGAACACCCGGGCCAGGTCGTGATCGTCGGCGCGCACCTCGACTCGTGGGATCTGGGCACGGGCGCGACCGACAACGGCACCGGCGCGATGTGCTCGCTCGAGACGGCCCGCGCGATCGCGCAGTCGGGCCTCAGGCCGAAGCGCACGATCCGCTTCGTGCTGTTCACCGGCGAGGAGCAGGGGCTCATTGGGTCTCGCAAGTACGCCGAAGCCCACGCCGGCGAAGCGGACTCGATCCAGGCCGTCATTGTGCTCGACAACGGCACGGGCGCGATCACCGGCCAGGCGCTCCAGGGCCGCGGCGACCTCGAAGCGCTGTGGCGCGCCGTCCTCGCCCCCGTTGCCCGTCTCGGCGCCGACTCCGTCGTGAACCGCACCAAGGGCGGCACCGACCACCTCTCGTTCCTGCCCTACGGCGTGCCGGGGTTCAACTTCAATCAGCTGGAGCGCGGTTACAACCACACCCATCATTCCCAGTCCGACACCTACGACATGGCGATCCCCGCGGACCTGATGCAGGCGTCGGCGGTCATGGCGGTGTCGGCATTCGAGCTCGCGAATCTGCCGGGGATGATTCCGCGGGGCCAGCGCACCACGCCGACACCCGTGCAGGCGGTGAAGATCAGCGACAGCTTGGTCGTCACAGGAAGACCGACGAACTAGACGCGTTTCACCCCGCCTCGGCCAGCAACTTTTCGAGATCCAGCGGCTTCGTATGCATCGCCAGCGTCCCGTCTGGCGCCCGAGGCCATTCCGGCTGCGGCCGGTCTCGATACAGCTCGACGCCGTTCCCGTCCGGGTCACGCAGATAGATCGCCTCGCTTACGCCGTGATCGGCCGTCCCTTCGAGCGGGACGCCGGCCTCGAGCAGGCGGCGCACCGCCGCCGCGAGCGTCTTGCGGTCGGGATACAGGATCGCGAAGTGGTACAGCCCGGTCGTGCCGGTCGGCGGCGGTGGCGCGCCGCGCCCTGCCCACGTGTTGAGCCCGATGTGGTGGTGATAGCCCCCGGCTGAGAGGAAGACGGCGTTCGAGCCGTAGCGCGTGGTCACTTCGAAACCGAGCACGTCGCGGTAGAATCGCAACGAGCGGCCCAGGTCGCCCACGGTCAGGTGGACGTGCCCGATGCGCGTCTCCGGGTGGATGGGCATCTTGCCCTCTGAACGTCGGCTGGTTCCCGCTGTATTTTTCCAGCATGAACGCGAGCCCGAAAATCCCGCCCCCAGTCAACGAACCCGTTCTGAGCTACGCGCCCTCCACGCCGGAGCGGGTCGAGCTCAAGAAGGCCCTCAAGGACCTGTCGACGCGTCAGGCCGACATTCCCCTCGTCATCGGGGGCAAGGACGTCCGCACCGGCACGACGGTCGACGTCGTTATGCCCCACTGCCATCGCCACGTCCTCGCGAAGGCGCAGCAGGCGGGGCCGGGCGAAGTGCAGGCGGCGATCGCGGCGGCGCGCGACGCCTGGCGTGACTGGTCGGGGTGGGGATTCGAGCGGCGGGCGGCGGTGTTCCTGAAGGCCGCGGATCTGCTCGCGACGCGCTACCGTCCGATCGTGAACGCCGCCACCATGCTGGGTCAGTCGAAGACGGCCCATCAGGCGGAGATCGACGCGGCATGCGAGCTGATCGACTTCTTCCGCTTCAACGTGCACTTCGCAGAGCGCATCTACGGGGAGCAGCCCGTTTCCGCCCCGGGTACCTGGAACTACCTCGATCACCGTCCCCTCGAGGGGTTCGTCTACGCGATAACGCCATTCAACTTCACGTCGATCGGCGGCAACCTGCCGACGGCCCCGGCCATCATGGGGAACACCGTCGTGTGGAAGCCTGCAGCCACGGCCGTGCTCTCCAACTACTTCATCCTGAGGCTGCTCGAGGAGGCGGGGCTCCCCCCGGGCGTGATCAACTTCATTCCCGGGCCGTCGGCGCAGGTGTCGCAGCGCGTCCTCGCCGATCGCGCGTTCGCCGGGATCCATTTCACGGGCTCGACGGAAGTATTCCAGACGCTGTGGAAGCAGGCCGCCGCGAACCTCACGGCATACGCCGCCTACCCGCGGCTGGTCGGGGAGACCGGCGGCAAGGACTTCATCCTCGCGCATGCGAGCGCGGACGTGGACGCGCTGGCGACCGGTATGGTACGCGGGGCGTTCGAGTACCAGGGTCAAAAATGCAGCGCCGCGTCGCGCGCGTATGTGCCCGCTTCGCTCTGGCCCCAGGTTCGCGATCGTATCCTCGAAATGCTCGCCGAGGTGAAGGTGGGCGACCCCGCCGACTTCCGGAACTTCATGGGGGCGGTGATCGACCGGAAGGCGTTCGACAAGATCACGGCCTACATCGATGCGGCCAAGCAGACGCCCGGGGTCAAGTTGCTGTTCGGCGGCGGCGCCCGCGACGCCGACGGCTACTTCATCGACCCCACGCTGCTGCAGGTGGACGACCCGAGATACCGCACGATGTGCGAGGAGATCTTCGGGCCGGTCCTGTCGGTCCATGTGTACCCCGAGGCGCACTGGGCGGAGACGCTGCGCACCGTGGATGAGACATCGCCCTACGCGCTCACGGGGGGAGTGTTCGCCCAGGATCGACGGGCGCTAGACCAGGCCCACCAGGCGCTCCGCTACTCGGCCGGCAACTTCTACGTGAACGACAAGCCGACTGGCGCCGTGGTCGGGCAGCAGCCGTTCGGAGGAGCGCGCGCCAGCGGCACCAACGACAAGGCCGGAAGCCCGCTCAACCTCGTGCGTTGGGTCAGCCCCCGGGCCGTGAAGGAGAACTTCCTGCCGCCCCGGAGCTTTACCTACCCCTTCATGGCCGAGTCGTGATCGCCGGGGGCGCCCGCCCCCCCATCCTCGTACTGGCGATGGGGGGCGCCTTCGTGTTGCTCGTGATCGCCCTGCTGATCGGCTCCCTCACCCGCCCGGAGTTTCCGCCCTATGCCCTCACCACGCCGCATCCGGCAGGCGTGGGCGACTCGCTGGTCGGACCAGCGACCTACACGCTGGATGCCGCCGCCACCGATCGCTGGCGTCGCTTCGACTTCGGGCGCAACGCCGCCGTGGACTCCGGGCCCTGGGACCTGGCGTTCCGCCGCTTCCACGTGATCGCCGCACCAGGCGGGGGCATTGTCGACCTCGGTGCGGTGCCGTTCGACTCGGTGCGGGAGCTGCCCGTCGCCGGCTACGTCGAGAACGCCACGGCGCCGGACACCACGAATCCCGGGGTAGGGAAATGGTACGCCTACAGCATGCTCAGTCACCTGCTCATGTCGAAGCACCACGTGTACGGCGTACGCACGGCGGGCGGGAGATACGCCAAGCTCGAGCTGCTCGCCTACTACTGTCGGGACGCGGGCACGGCGTGCGTCACCTTCCGCTATGCGTATCAAGGGGACGGTAGCCGACGCGTCGCCCCCTCCCGCTAGCGAAGAGCCCCCGGCCGCGCTCGGCCGGGGGCTCGCATGGTCGGTTGCCTAGAGCCAGTTCACTTGGGCGGCAGGATCTTGAACATCCCCGTACCGCACACCGGGCACACGCCCTTCAAGGCCGGCCTGCCGTTGGCCATCTTCACCTGCTGGGCGTTGGAGATCTTCCGCTTGGCCTTGCACTTCACACAGTACCCCTCATCCGCAGCCATCGGGGCCTTGCCAGCCTTCGCCATTGCGTTCCTCCGTTCGGGGGCAGGGCAGGGGGGCGGGGTGCATGGGCTTGGGGGTCTGGGGCGGCTCCCCCGGGTCACCCCCCCGGGACGGTGACAACATAATACGGTGTGCTCAAACTGTGGGAGCGGAGGTCTGAGGGGGGGCGTCGGAAAAGCCGTTTCGCTTGTGAGTTCCGTCACAAAACGGCTTTGTAGCGGACCCGCCACAGCGGCACAGCACAACGACTTCCGCCGGTTTGCCGTCCTTGCGGGGGGGCACGGCCAGCTCCCGGCCGTCAGCCGTAACAATGCGCACCGGGCCCTGGACGATCAGGGGTCCATTGGGCTTGGGGGTGATGGTGGGAATCTCGGCCACGCCCAATTATACCCTTCCCCGGCGTGAACGAAACGCCGCCTTGCGGCGTATCATTCGTGGCGACAAAGTAGCTGCGCAAACTGCACGACTTGCGGCCTGGTAAGGACCGTCGCGTTCGAGGGAGGGACCGCACGCCCGAACTCGGCCGGCGGCGCCCCCAGGCCGCTTTTCTTGTGCGGGAACGGCGTCGCGCGCCGCAGGGTATCTTCAAGCCGCTCCTCATGCGAACCCTGAAATACTCCGTCGTGCCGCTGCTCGCGGCTGGCTGCGTCTCGGAGCACGGACCGCTCACGAACCGCATGGCCCAGTCGGCGACGCCGTACCTCGCCCGCGCGGCGCACCAGCCGGTGAGCTGGCAGCAGTGGGGGCGCGATGCGTTCGCGCTCGCCGCGCGGCTCAACCGGCCGATCCTCCTGTACGTCGGCGCCGATGACTGTCGCTGGTGCGGCGTGATGGACCTCGAGGTGTATGGCGACCCGGTACTGGGTGCGCTGATCGATTCTCTGGTCGTCCCGGTGCGCGTCGATCGCGACGAGCGGCCCGATGTGGCCCAGCGCTACGCCAAGGCCGTGCAGCTCCTCGCCGGGCTGCGCGGCTACCCCCTCACGGTTTTCCTGACGCCCGACGGATCGGCCTTTTTCGGCGGGACGTATTTCCCGCTCGACGATCCCGTCACCGGCCGTGGTCTCAAGCAGCTGCTCCCCGAGGTCGCGCGGAGCTACCGCGAGCAGCGCCCGTCCATCCTGCGCCGCGCGGCGCTGGTACAGCGCTTCGCCGTGGGACGGTCGGCGCCGGGTCGCGGGGCGCTCAAGGCCGCCGGGCTCGAGCGCGAAGTCGAAGCAGTGCGCGGTGCGGTCGCGGCCTCCGTCCGGGCACACGCGGGCGTCGCGAGCTTCCGTTACGCCCAGGCGGCGGATCTGTTGCTCGCCGTCTTCGCCCGCACGCGCGACTCCACTTACCTGAGGCCCGCGCTCGCCGTGGTCGACTACATGATCGATTCGGGGGACGCCGCGGCGGCCGTCGGCGCCAGGGACGATCCGCCCGAGCTGGTGCGGGCGGGACTGCTGCGAGATCTCGCCGCGGCGTGGTCGGCAGCGAACGACCCGCGCTACCGCGATGCGGCGGGGCCGCTCGCCCAACGGCTCGCGAGCGACGTGGGACGGGCGAGCGACCGTACGGTCTTCGCCGATCGCGATGCCTACGTGATCGGCTCCATCCTCGACGTGGGTGCGACGCTGCAGGATGCGGGAGCGGTCGGCCGCGGGCAGGCGGCGCTCGACAGCCTGCTGCGGCGCGTCTATGCCCCGCGCCGACCGGTGCGGCACGTCGCCGGGCCGGGCTCCTCCGCGCGGGCCCTGCTCCAGGACCAGGTCCAGGTGGTATGGGCCTGCCTGGCGGCCCATCGCGCCAGCGGCGAGCCGCGCTACCTCGCGGTGGCGCAAGACCTGGCCGGCGTGTTGCAGCGCGACTTCGCGGACTCGGGCGCGGCCGGCTACTTCGACGCCGCGGCGACGGATGGGGCGGCCCCCGCTCTCGCGGAGCGCACGAAGCCCGTGCTCGACGACCTGATGCCGGGAGCGAACGCTGCCGCGGCGCGGGCGTTGCTGCGGCTCGCTCGCGTGACGGGCGATCCGCAATACCGCCGGCGCGCCGAGGCTACACTCGCGACGTTCACGGGCGCGGTGGCGGGGGAAGGGCTGCAGGCATCCACCTATCTCGCGGCGGTGCAAGACTACCTGCGGGACCGCTGATCCGGTTCCCTTTCGCAACATGCCAGGGCTGTTTCCCCGCTGGCGCTCCGCCCGGTGCCGGTGCTAGCGTGACGCCCTGATTTCCATGCAGGTCATATGGATGTAACGGGGGCCCCCTCCGACGCGGAGGTGGTGGCTCGTGTGCTCGGCGGCGACAGCGAGGCGTTCGCGCTCGTCGTCCGTCGCTACGAGGCCGGCTTGTTGCGGTTCGCCGCCCGCATGCTCGGCAGCCGGGATGCCGCCGCGGATGCGGTGGCCGAGAGCTTCGTGCGGGCGTATCGCCACCTCGCGAGTTGCCGGGAGCCGGCGCGGCTGCGCACCTGGTTGTATCGGATCGTGGCGAACCGGTGCAAGAGCCACTTGGCGCGGCGACCGATCGCGGATGTCTCGCTGGACGAGGCGCCGGCCGTGGCGGATGCCGCGGACACGGAGCTCAACCTCGAGCGCGCCGAGCAGCTCGCCCTGGTACAACGGGCTCTGGTGCGGCTGTCGCCCGAAAAGCGCGAGGCGTTCTTGTTGAAGCACGTGGAAGGGCTGAGCTACGAGGAGATGGCGGCGGTGACGGGGGAGCGGGTTCCAACGCTCAAGATGCGCGTGCACCGCGCTCGGGAAGCGCTCTTGCAGGTGCTGGAGGAGTACGAATGAACGCGATCGATCCCAGGATACACCAAGCGCTCGACGGGGAGCTGGCCCCGGCGGCGCTGTCGGCCGAGCTGAGTCGGGTGGTGGAGCGGCTCGTGACCGCCGCCGCCCTGCTCGCCGCGCCGCTGCCGCTTGCGAGCCTCGAGTCCCGGGTGATGGCGGCGATCCGCCGACCGGTGCCGTCGCCCGCGCGACGCTTGCTGCGCTGGCTGGCGACGCCGCGCGCGATCACCTTCCGCGTCCGTCCGGTGTGGAGTCTGGCGTTCGCCGCCGTGGTGGCTCTGCTGACGCTGTTCCCCCTCGGGCACGAGGGCCCTGATATCGGTGAGCACGAGGGCATCGCGCAGTTCGTGGGCCGCTTCCCTGGTGCGCAGTCGGTGCACGTGGTCGGCTCGTTCAACGACTGGCGTTCCGGGTCGATCGCGCTCGAGGACGTGGACCAGGACGGGGTCTGGCGCGCCACCGTCGTGCTCCCCACCGGGGCGTACGAGTACATGTTCGTGGTGGACGGCGAGCGCTGGGTTCCGGATCACCTCGCCGAACGCCTGGTCGCGGACGAATTCGGGCGGGAAAACTCTATCGTCATCGTGCGGCCGGCGCGGCGATGAAACTGTGGCTCGGCCTGGCCCTCCTCGCGGGGCCGCTCGCCGCCCAATCGGCCGAGGCGCGGCTGGAAGGCCGGGTTCCGGGCGCGGCGATTCCCGCCGTCGATTCGCTGGTGCAGCGGGCGTATGCGGAAGGGCTGCCGACCGAGCCGCTGATCCAGAAGGCCCTGGAGGGGGGAGCGAAGCAGGTCACGGCACCTCGCATCGTCGCGGCCGTGCAGGTCAGTCTGGGGCAATTGCGCGACGCGCGCGACCTTCTCGTCCACGGCGGCGACGAGCCGCCCGTGACGCCCGGGGAGGTGACCACGGTGGCGTGGGCCCTGCGGCGCGGTCTGCCCGGCCCGGTGGTGCAGCGAGTGCTCGTCGCCCTGCCGCGTCCCCCGCGGGCCTCGGCGATGCACGCCGTCGCGGATCTTGTGGCGCATCATTTCGACCCGGACTCAGGCGCCGATCTGATCATCGCGGCGATCGGTCAGGGGCTGGTGCCCGAGCGGCTGCTCGACGTGTCGGCGGCGGCCGCGCGCGAGCTGCAGCGCGGACACACCCACGCCGAAGCGCTCGCGCTGGTGCGCCAGGAGCTCCCCAATGTGCCCGCGTCCCCCAAACCCACGCGCAGCGCCGTGGCTCGGGCGCGCCGGCCGGCGGCGCCGACCCCTCCCTAGGCCGAAGGCAAGGTTCCATAGTGGAACGTTCCGACTCGCCGGGCCGATGCCTGTTCCGCCCCGTGACGCAGCGCACCAGTCGCGGGTCTCACCCGTGAAGCGAGCCAGGGTGGCTCGCCCCATACCTCCGGAGGTATCGAGACATGATTCGTCGCACGCTCCTCGCGCTGGCGCTCCTCGCCGCTCCCGCGATCGTGGTAGCGCAGCAGCCGTCCCCGATGCAGGGGCAGGCGCCGGCGGCCGACACATCGAAGGCGAAGCCGGCCAAGAAGTCCACCAAGAAGGGCTCCAAGAAGCACGCCGCGAAGCCGGCAGCCAAGCCCGCGGCCAAGGACACCAGCAAGACCAAGATGTAAGCAGTCGGCGCTACGAGGTGTAATCGGCGTTGATCCGGACGTATTCCGGCGTCAAGTCGCAGGTCCACACCACCGCCTCCGCGCGACCGAGTCCGAGGTCGACGCGGAGGCGGATCGTTTTCTGCTGGAAGATCGCGCGGGCGGCGCCGGCGTCGGCGTGGGCCACGGCCCCGCCGCTGGCGAGGGTGAGCCACTCGCCATCGGCGGCCGCCTGCAGCGAGAGGCGGTCGGTGGCTAGGGTCACGCCCGCCGCCCCCGCGGCGGCGAGGATGCGCCCCCAGTTCGGGTCGGCGCCGTAAATCGCGGTCTTCACCAGGACGGAGCGCGCAATGGCGCGCCCGACCTCCCGGGCGGCCGTCTCGCTCACCGCGCCCGCCACCTGGATCTCGACCAGCTTCGACGCACCTTCGCCGTCGGCGACGATGGCGAGCGCCAGCGTGCGTGCGACGTGCAGCACGGCGTCCTCGAACGCCTTCCACACCGCGCCGTCACGCGCCGGGTCGACGCCGGACGCGCCTCCGGCGAGCAGGAGCACCGTGTCGTTGGTGCTGGTGTCGCCGTCCACCGAAATGGCGTTGAAACTGCGATCGGCGACGCGACGCAACAGCGGCTGGAGCGCCGCCGGCTCGCCCGCAGCGTCCGTTGTCAGCACCGCGAGCAGGGTGGCCATGTCGGGATGGATCATCCCCGCCCCCTTGGCGATCCCTCCGACCGTGACCATGCCGGCGGGAGTCTCGAACCGAACGGCACAGTGCTTCGGCCGGGTGTCGGTGGTCATGATGGCGCGCGCCGCCTCGGGGCCGCCCTCGGTGGTGAGATGCGCGGCGGCCGCCTGGAGGCCGCCGCTGATCTGCTCGAGCGGCAACGGTACGCCGATCACGCCGGTGGAGAGCACGAGGGCGGTGCGCGCGGGCAAGTCCGCCGCCTGCTCCGCCGCTCGGGCCATGGCGCGCGCGGCCTCGAGTCCCGGGGCACCTGTGCAGGCGTTCGCGACCCGCGCGTTCATGGCGACGGCCCGGATACGGCCCGGGCGCTCCGCCAACAGGTCGGCGTCGTAGGTCACCGGCGCGGCGCGCAGGGCGTTCTTCGTGAACACGCCCGCCGTGGCGCAGCTCGTGGCGCTCACCAGCAGTGCGACGTCGGGTGCACCGTCGGCTTTCAGTCCCGCATGCGCCGCCGCGGCGCTGAAGCCGCGCGGCGACGTGACGGAGCCGCTCGGGATCTCGGTGAGACCGGAGGACATCGGCGGGAAGATAGTCCGCGCCCGTCGCTTGTGTAACCGCCCGGGCCGTCATATCATAGCACAACCTTCCCGGGAGGCCCGTTCGATGTCGGAACCGTTCTTGAGCTCCGACGACTACGACGAACGCGCGCATCAGCTGTACAACGACGGACAATACGACCACGCCATCGAGACCCTGCGAGAAGGGCTGGGGCTCTACCCCCACGCCGTCGAGCTGCACGTCGGCATGGGCTACGCCCGGCTCGCCCGGGAGGAGTATCTCTGGGCGCGCCGCGCGTTCGAGGAAGCCGTGGGCCTCGACCCCGAGCACGAGGACGCGTTGGCGGGGCTGGGCGAAGTGCTCCTCAAGTTCGGCGAGCGGGGCGGCGCCGTCGCCTGTTTCGACCGTATCCTCGCGCTGGGCTTCCGGGACGACCACGACCTCATGCTGCAGGTCGGCCGCGCGCTGTTCCGGGAGGCCGCCCTGGACCAGGCGCGGCGCTTCTTCGAGGTCGCCATCACGGGCCATCCCGATTCGGCCGAGGCGGCGGCGTGCGTGGGGTACGCGGCGCACCGCCTCACGGACGAGGGAGGGGCGCTCTACTGGCTCCGCCGGGCCCTGGAGCTGGACACGGGGCACGCCGAAGCGCGCATCTATCTCGCGAACTTGCTGTACGACCGGGGGGAGTACGAGGCGGCGCTGTTTCACCTCGAGCGCACGCAGCCGGGGGACCACTTCGACGGGCTCGCCATCTGGCGACTGATCGAGCTGAAGAAGAGCGTGTACCGCCTTCCCGACGACGACCCGGAGCTCGTGCCCTGGCATCATCGCCTCGACGAGCTCGCGGGAGACGCCGCTCCGGAGGATCTGCTGCTCGCGGAGATCGAGGCGATGGGGCCCGACGGCCAGCTACGCGACCCACGTCAGCTCGAGCTCTTCGGGACGCTCCTCACGGAGCTGCAGGGCATGAAGGCGCGGTCGGGGCCGGGCGACGTCCACCGGGTCAGCACGCTCGGCGGCGCGACCTACGTCGGCACGTGGGAGGAGATCGTGCGCCAGATGAAGGACGACGCCGCGGAGTGGGCGCGCGGCTCGCTGGAGCAGTACATGGCGGCCGCCGCGCACCGCGGGCGCAAGGAGACCGGCGTCGCCATTCCCGCGACGGATCCGGAGAGCTTCATCCGCGGGAGCGCGGACGCGGGGCTGCTGAGAATCGTGCACTGAGCGAGCGACGCCGGGCTCCCTCCGCGACAAAAAAGACGCAGTCGCTTTGGGAGCCCGGCGCCGCCCGCCGTCCGGAGCTAGCTGCTGCTGTGCTTTAGCTTCACCGCGATCGACAGCGGCCCGTCTCCCAACGCCACCAGCGTGATCGCGCCCGCGAGCAGCAGTCCCTCGAGCTCGATGTTGCCGCCGTGCGGCACCTTGACGGCGAAGATGGCGACCAGCATCTCGATCGCCATGAGGATCGACCAGGCCCGGGTGAAGATCCCGAGCAGCACGCACACCGCGCCCAGCGTTTCGACCGCGATCAGGATCACCGCCCAGATGGAGGCGAACGGGAATCCGATTCCGTGCAGAAACCCCGCCACGGCGGGGATGCCGTTGTGAAACTTCGTCAGGCCGTGCTGCAGGAAAACGCCGCCGACGGCGAGGCGCATGAAAAACGCGGCGTACGGCGTGAGTTGGTTCATGGGCTCTCCGGAAGGATGGCGTTGGTCACCGGCCCGCGCCGGCGGGAATCGACGCGCACTGCGCGCGCGCCGAACCGCTTGATGATCACGTCGAGACCGCGTTGCGGCCGCGCGCCCCCGATGCCCGCGACGTCGGCGAAGCACAGCCCCGCGTCGGGCACGCCGTGCAGCGCGACGTGCCCGCCGTTGCACACCAGCGCGGCCGACAGGCCCTGCGGCCCGAGCGCCACGACCGGCGGGCCGGCGGGGTTCAAGCCGGCCGCGTTGGCGGCGGCGAGCAGCAGCCCGGCAATGCCTTGGGCATCGGTGAGGCGATTCGCCGGAACGCCGCCAAGGTCCGCGAAGACGTGGTCGAACGTCACCCCTGGCAGAAGCCCTGACGGGTGAGCAGCGGCACGACGAACGTTCCCCGCATGGTTTCCACCCCGAGCGGGTCGGTGTATAGGTCCGTTCGCTGCGTGATGAATCGATAGCGGCCACTGATGATGGCGCCGCCAGCCGCCGCTTGGGCGAATTGGGTGATCGTGATACTGCCCGCCACCGAGTCGGCAGGTGTGCCGTGGGAATAGGCGACGATAAAATAGAGCGGCGCGACGTTGTGGGCGCTGCGCCAGAACGCCCACGGCCGCGGCGGGTTGCAGACGGGATCGAGCCGCCCGGCCCGGGAGCTGGAGGCCTCCGCCGGGCCGATGGAGTCGACGTCGAACGTGACGTTGCCGCCGATCACCGAATCCGGCAGGATGACTATCGTCGAGTCGAGCAGGCTGTTGTCGGGGGAGAGGGCTCGGGTGAGCAGCAGGAAGCCCAGTTTGCCGTTGAGCCTGGGGACGCTGACGGCGACGGCCGGGCCTCCTTCGTGGCGGATCGCCGTGCCGAACACCGTTTGGAAGGAGTAGCCTGCGGCGGTTGTATCGGCCAGGCCGAGGACGACGACGGCGCCCGTGTCCGAGACCGTGTCCGCGCCCCCGCTGGTCACGTGGGCGACGTAGCGCACGGCGCCGCCCGAAGTCACGGCGGTCACGAGCCCCGTCGACGTGTTGATCGTCACCCCGGAGCTCGACGAGGGGTCGAACCATACGGTGTCCGTTGCCGCCACGTCCTTCTTCTGGACCGCGACCGGAATGGTGAACGTGTCCTGCTGCATCAGCACGATCGTGTCCAGGAGCAGCGTGAGGTCGAGCGGCCGTGAGACGGCGACGAGCGCGATCCCGGTCGCCTGGCCGCCTGTGGCGGTGACGGTCGCGACGCCCTTGCCGACCCCGTGGATGACCCCGGTCGTGGGATTGATCGTCGCTACCGAGTTCGGACCGATGGTCCAGGTGAGTGGACCCGGGTTGGCGCGTTGGCCATCGGTGTTGTAGTAGGCAAAGGCGCGCGGCGCGAGCGTGTCCCCCACGAACAGCGAGTCGAGGACCGGGCTCAGGATCAGGGCCGGCGGCAGGGGGCTCGACACGTCGAAGCACGCGGCGGCCGCAGCGATGGTGACAGCGAACAAGCATCGTCTCATGGCGCCTAAGTGTAAGAGGGCTCGGCCGGGAGTGGCCAGGGCGAGCGGTCGCGTTATGGAACCCCGCTCGCCGGGGATTGCTCCCCCGCACTAGAACATCGACATCGCGAGAAACGAGCGGAGATTATCGTTCGTCACCCGCAACCGGGCGCACAGCAGCCGGACCACCGACCAGAGCACCTTGTACGCGATGTCGCGGTTGAAATCGAGCAGCAGCTCGAAGTCGGAGCGCGCGATGGTGATGAGGGTGCAGGTGGTGTTGGCGATGGCGTCGGTGGAGCGCTCCGAGCGGTCGAAGATGGCCATTTCGCCGAAGCAGGCCCCGGGCTTGAGGACGGCGAGGGCCTCTTCTCCCGAGCCGGGGATGGTCCGGGAGATGCGCACATCTCCCTCGGAAATAATGAACAGGCGGTTGCCGGGCTCGCCTTCCTTGAAGACGTGTTGGCCGACGGCGAACTTCTGCTCGCGACACACTTCCGCCACGCGGGCGAGCTCGCCGTCGTCCAGCTCTTGGAAGATCGCCGCCTGCTTCAGCAGACTCAGGTTCACGCGGACGAAGCTATGGGGCGCCGGAGGGAGGGGCAAGTGAAACCATGGGTGACGTGGGCGGATCTGCTGACCGCGCTGCGCCTCCCGCTGGCCGCCGCGTTTCCGTTCGTCCACCGGCCGGCCGCGCAGCTGGGGCTCGTGGCCGCGGCCGCCGCGTCCGACTTCTTCGACGGCATGCTGGCGCGCCGGCTCGGCGCGTCGCGCGCCGGCGCCGTGCTCGATCCCACCGCCGACAAGGTCTTCATGGCCGTCGCCTTCGTCACCGTCGCCCGGGCCGGCCTGCTCCATCCCCTCGAGATCGCGGGCGTGCTGGCTCGGGACATCGTGGCCGCGCTGGGGTACGTCGGAGCGTGGCTGCTGCGCCATCCGATGACGCTGCCCGCGCGCGCCGGCGGCAAGGCGGTCACGGTGCTGCAGCTATTGACGCTGGTCGCATGCATCGTCGGCTCCCCTCACGTGCGCTCGATCGCGTGGGCGACGACGGCGGTGGGCCTGTATGCGATCTGGGACTACGGCCGGGCAGCGGCCCGGGTGAACGCACAGCGCTGACAGGGGGGACGTGATGCGGAGCGTGTGGCCGACGGTGCTGCTCGTGGGGATGGGGCTCGGGGTGAGAGAGGTGGCGGGTAGCGTCGCGCTCGCGGCGCAGGAGTTTCATCCACCGCCGGTGCGCTCGGCCGGCGACGGCACCCGGCTGGGACTGCTCGGGTTCGGGGTGCGGGCCGGGATGGACCTCTCCGGGAACACGCAGCTGGTGTTCGGCGTCACGCTCGACGCCGGCAATCTCCTCACGAGTCGCTTCCGGCTCCGTCCGTCGGGCGAGATCGGCGTGTTCAATGGCGTGAACAGCTACGTCGGGAGCCTGGAAGGGCTCTACCGGCTCACCGGCGAAGGACAGTCGGCCACGCCGTACGTGGGCGGCGGCTTCAGCCTGGTGGGACACGATCGCTGCGGCGCCGACCCCGATTGTCCGGACGTGTGGCTCAACGTCGTCGTGGGCGTCGAGCTGCACTATCGCTCCACCTTCAACTGGCTGCTCGAGTACCACGGCATGGATGGGTTCCGCCACAACCGGTTGTACGCGGGATTGACGACGCGGCGGGGCAACTGACGTGGCGGCGAACGTCGCGGAGGTCACGCTGCGCTGGCGCGAGGCCCTGGAGTTCGACGCAGCGGCGCCCGGCCGCCCCCCGATCGTGGTCGACGGCAACAGCACCGTCGCTGCATCACCGGTCGAGCTGCTGCTGGTTGCCGCCGCCAGCTGCACCGCGTCGGACGTGGTGCTGATCCTCCAGAAACAACGGGTGGTGCTGCGCGGGCTCGAGGTGCTGGTGCGCGGCACGCGCCGGACGGAGCAGCCGCGCCGCTACACGGCGCTGCACTTCGTGTTCACCATCACGGGGGACGGGGCGGACGAGGGGAAGACACGCCGCGCCGTCGATCTCTCCCTCGAGAAGTACTGCTCCGTGGTCGCCTCGCTCGCCCCCGACATCCGCATCAGCTACGACGTCGCGCTTCGCTAGAACGCTCGCGGGCGCCGCGGTCCTGACCGCCCGCGCGGCCCTCGCCGCGACGCCGGCGCGCGCGCAAACGCTCACGGCGACCGAAGCGGGGGTCGGTGCGATGCTGGTGATGGCGCACCGGTCCTTCTGGGGTCCGGAGCTCGTCGTCGCGCGCCGCCCCGGAGCGCAGGGGCGCTTCGCGCTCACGCTGGCAGGCGGGGATTACGAGGGCGCACTCGGCGTCCGGGTCGCAGCCGACGCACAGCTGCTGCTGCGGCCGGGTGAGCGCGTCGGCCTCGGGCCCTACGGCGGGTTGGGACTGGCCTTCGTCGGGGCGGAGGGAGCGCGCGGCGCCGGCTATCTCACGGCGCTGCTGGGGGTGGAGGCAGCGCCGGGGCGCCGCCAGGGGTGGTACGCGGAGCTAGGGTTGGGTGGTGGTGTGCGGCTGTCGCTGGGTCGACGCTTCCGCCGGTTTCCGCCCTGGTGGTAGCGAGGTGCGGCCTCAGACGCTCGCGCCCACGGTCGCACTGCGCGCCACGACGGGGCGGCAGTAGCGCTCCCCTAGAACGCGCAGCTCGGTGAGCTGCGGCTCGTCCAGGCCCTCGTAGCGGTCGGCGAGGTACAGCATGGTGTCGTCGAACCACTCCTTCTGGTGTTCCGCGCTGGCTTCCAGGACTCCGCATCGGAGGATGTGGGAGAACAGCTCGTCGCGTGCCTGCTCGAAGGGGGTGGGGGTGGACATTCTGCGCGGTTCCGCACGTTTCTTCGCCATGCTGATGGGTGCTCCTCTCGGTCAGGACCGGGAACTGGGGGGGGCGCGAGGACGGCTGGGCCGCTACAGCTGCCGATCAATCGGCGCCGCAATGTAATAGAGCGCGTGAGACGGCGCAAAGGGCGGACGTGCGGGCTGTGTGTATGGTATAATCATGGACGGGAAGGCCGTGCGGGGCGGGACGCGGGGAGCCGGCATGTCACCGGAAGGCGGGCACATGAGCGATGACTCCGAGCAAGTGTACGGACCGGACCGAGCCGAGCGCCTGCTCGCGATGCTGCGCGCCCTCGCCGAACGCATTCAGGCATTGGACCGGTCCGGGCAGCTGCTGGAGCGTGTCCCGGAGCTGCAGAAGCTGCTGGGGAACACGCGCAGCGAACTGTTTCACTATGAAGTGCGGTTGACCTACGATACACCCGAGGTCGCCGAAAGCCGCCGCATCGTGGACGAAGCGGAGCGGCAGGCGCGCGAGGCGCGGGCGGGATTCGACGAGGACGAGGACGACGAACCGTGGAGGGTTCCGGGCGAATGAAGGTGTTCTACCTGTTGCTGGTGGGCGTGGCGGTGATCGGTGGGGGGGTCCTGTGGTACGGCTCGCAGCGCACGTCGGCGTCGGCACCGAGCGGGCCCCTCCCGGTCGCGGCGGCGGACGGGTTCCGCGGCTACACTGTGGGGTCGGACTCGGCGCCGATC
>QHTP01000025.1 GCA_003220855.1 Gemmatimonadota bacterium | reverse complement strand
CCGTTGCAGCAGCGTCGCGATCGCGCGGGTGGACCCGATCTGGCACACCAGGTCCACCGCGCCGATGTCGATCCCCAGCTCGAGCGAGGCGGTCGCCACGAGCGCCTTGAGCTTCCCCTCCTTGAGTCGCGTCTCCGCGTCGAGCCGCTTTTCCTTCGAGAGGCTCCCGTGGTGCGACGTGACCTGGTCCGCGCCCAGACGCTCGGACAGATGCAGCGCGAGCCGCTCCGCGAGCCGCCGCGTGTTCACGAACACCAACGTGGTGCGGTGCTCCGAGATCAGCTGCACCAGGCGCTCGTAGATCTCGTCCCACACCTCGGCCGCCATCACCGCCTCGAGCGGCGACGACGGGATCTCGATCGCGAGATCGAGCGTCCGCGCGTGGCCGGAGTCGATAATGGTGGGGGCTCGGGAGTCGGGGCTCGGGGCTCGGTGGGCGCCGACCAGGAACTGCGCGATGTCTTCGATCGGCTTTTGCGTGGCCGAGAGCCCGATGCGCTGCAGCCGCCGGCCCGCGAGCTGGTCGAGCCGCTCGAGCGTGAGCGCCAGGTGGCTGCCCCGCTTGTCGCGCGCCACGGCGTGAATCTCGTCCACGATCACGGTCCGGACGGCGCGCAGCATCTCGCGCGCTCGCTCCGACGTCAGAATGAGGTAGAGCGATTCGGGCGTGGTCACGAGGATGTGCGGCGGTCGCCGCACCATCTCCTGGCGCGCCGCCGCCGGCGTGTCGCCGGTGCGCACCAGCGTGCGGATCTCCACGTCGGGCAGACACAACGCTTCGAGCGTGCGACGGATCTCCGCCAGCGGCTCGGCCAGGTTCTTCTGCACGTCGTTCGAGAGCGCTTTGAGGGGCGACACGTACACGACCTGCGTCCCGTCGCCCAGCGTGCCGTCGAGGCCCTGGCGCAGCAGCGAATCGATCGCCGCCAGGAAGGCGGCGAACGTCTTGCCGGAACCCGTGGGCGCGGCGATGAGGGCGTTGCGCCCGGCCTGGATCAGAGGCCAGGCACGCTGCTGGGGCTCGGTCGGCTCCCGGAAGCGCGACCCGAACCAGCGCTCAATGGCGGGATGGAACCCCGACAGGGACATGCTGAAATATGGCGAAGATTTCCCGAAGGTGCGACCCTACGCGAGGACCGCCTCGAGCGTCAGGCCGCGGGCCGCCGCGATGCGCTCGATCGTCTCACCAATCTTGTTGTTGGGTGTGGAGGCGCCCGCGGTGACGCCCACTGTCAACGGGCCCGCCGGCAGCCACGCGGTCGCGCTCCGCTCGGCATGCGCGCCCACGGGGCGAAACCGGACGGCGGCGCCGGCGGGATCGATGCACGCCGCATCTTCGATGTGATAGGTAGGCACCTTCTCCTGGCAGATGGCTGCGAGGTGAGTGGTGTTGCTCGAGTTATATCCACCGATCACCACCATCAGGTCGAGCGGCTCCGCAATGAGCTTCAACACCGCGTCCTGGCGATCCTGCGTGGCCGAGCAGATCGTGTCGAACGTGCGGAAATGCTGGGGCAGGTCCTCGTCGCCGTAACGCTTGGCCAGCGCCTTCCTGAGCTCCGCCGCGATGGCCAGCGACTCGCCCGACAGCATGGTGGTCTGATTGGCCACGCCCACACGGACGAGATCGCGATCCGGGTCGAAGCCGGGGGACATCTTGCCGTCGAACAGCTGCAGGAACCGCTCGCCGCTCCCCGCGCCCTCGATGTACGCGCACACCTCGCGAGCTTCAGCCATGTCCCGCACCACGAGATACCTGCCGCCCGGGTAGCGGGTGACCTGGCTCGACGTCGCCTTGGTCTCCTCGTGATAATGCTTGCCATGGACGATGGCGGTGAACCCGTCCTTGGCGTACGACTCGACCCGCTTCCACACGTTGAGCACGGAGCCGCAGGTGGTGTCCACCAGCACGCACCCGATCGCGCGCAGCCGCTCGAAGTCCCTCACCGTGACGCCGAACGCCGGCAGCAGCACGACGTCGCCGGCGGTGACGCTCCCGAAGTCGAACTCACCGCCTTCGGGCCGATGCAGGAACTCGACGCCCATGGCCCGCAGCTTGGCGTTGACGTGGGGATTGTGGATGATTTCGCCGACCAGGAGCAGCCGCCGCCCGGGGAACTTGGTGCGGGTTTCGTAGGCATACTCGACGGCGCGGTCCACGCCGTAGCAGAAGCCGAACTCGCGCGCGAGCTTGAACGTCAGGTCACCCAGCGTGAGGGCGTACCCGAGGGCGCGGATCCGGTCCACCACCCGGCTGTGGTAATCGGCGGCCAGCGCGCCTTCGATGTCGCCCTTGAGGCCGAAGCCGCGCCGGAAGTAAGTCTGCTCCACGGGGTCAATCTAACCGCACACCCCTCCCGGCGCGCACGGCGTCCATCACGCGTTGGACCGCGAGGCCGTCGTAGAACGTGGCGGGCTCTCCCGCCGCTCGCCGGCCGTCGAGCACGGCGACCAAGTCCCGCATCAGCCGCACGAACGAGCGGGCCCACATGTTGTTGGAAGCCGTCTGCTCCCATAGGTCATCCGGGACGCTGGCATCCTCGAGGGGGCCGCCGGGACGCCCGACTTCGAGCGTGGTCTCGCCGGTCAGCACGAGCGTGCCGTCGCGCCCGGTGATCTGGGCGAAGTGCCCGGGTCCGTGCGCGGCCACCGTGGTCAGCGTGATGGTGGCGACCGCTCCGCTCGCGAGCCGCATCACGAAGCTCGCGTATTCATCGGCGGTCACGGCGTGCCGCACCCGCTGCTGGTCGTAGCGCTCGGGAACGAAGGTGGCTGTGCGGCCGCTGACCTCGACGACTTCACTCCCGGTCCAGAAGCGGCACAGGTCGATGAGGTGCGACCCGACCGCGCCCAGGATGCCGCCGCCTCTCGCGGCATCGTACCACCAGCTCCAGGGCGCATCGAACGCCTGCGGCCGCCCGTCGCCACGCACGTACGGCCGGAGCACGAACTCGAGATGGAGGATCGGGCCGATGGTGCCGAGCCGGATCAGGTCCCGCACTTTGCGTCGATTGGGCTCGTAGCGCAGCTCATGGTCGATCCGGGCGAGCCCACGGCTCCGTTCCGCGACCTCGAACATCTGCTCCGCCTCCCGGGCCGTGAGCGCCATCGGCTTCTCGCACAACACGTGCTTCCCCGCTTCGAGCGCCGCGATCGCCTGGCGCGCGTGGCAGTCGGGGGTGGAGGAGACCAGGACCAGGTCCACGTCGGGCGCGCGCGCCAGCTCCTCGCCGCTCGCGAAGGCGTGCGGGATGGCGAACTCGGCGGCCACCGCGCGGGCGCGCTCCATGCTGCCGCTCGCGATCGCCGTGACCGTCACCCCGGGCACGAGCCGCAGGGCCGGGAGCTGGACGCGGCGGGCGAACCCGGTGCCGACGATCCCGATCCGCACGCTCACAGCTGGAAGCGGCACGAGACGGTGTCCGCACCGACGGGTACGGCATCGAACGTCGCCTCGACGTTCATGTGCGTCGACGAGACCGTTTCGGTGCCCGTGCCCCGCGCCACGAGCGCAACCGCGCTGTCGGCGCGCGTGACCCAGACGGTGCCGCTGTCGAGCGGCGCGCCGTGCGCCACGTCGCCGATCAAGAACCGCACGCCGACCATCGCGCCGCGCGGGGACAACGTGTCGCCGCGCTGCAGCACCGGCCAGGCGCCGACACTGACGGGGGTCGGGGCGCGCAACCACACCACGACGCCGTTGCCGTCGTTCACGCCCTGGAGCAGGAGGCCGCCGCCGATCTGAGCGTGGAGACCGGTGCAGCGCTGCGCGCGCACCGGAGCGTCGATCCGCAGGGTGTCCTTGCCTTGCCGAGTCAGGACCGCATGCACGCGTGGCTCGTGGCGGGGCGCCCGGCACCAGGCGGTGCCGAGTACGCTGAGCGCGAGTGCAGCGGCCTCCCGACCTCTCAGGCGGATGCCCCCTTGTCCGGGGGCGACGGCACGCCCAGCAGGGCGCGGGCGGCGGTGGTGGTGAGCGTGTGGGGAGCGAGCGCCTGCACGAGCCCCAGCGGCAGCGGCTCGGGGCGAAGGCGCTTACGGTCCACGCACACCAGCACCATCCAGCCGGCGGCGCCGAGAACCGGCGGGCCGTCGCGCAGCACGTCGAAGTTGAGGGTCATGGACTTGGTGCCCACCCGACCGACGTAGGTCGCCACGCGGAGCCGGTCGTCGAGGCGGGCCGGCCAGTAGAACTCGCTATGGACGGCCTTGCGAGGGAGGAAGATGTCGTAGCGGTCGAACACGCGCGCGTACGCGAGGCCGCACGCCCGGAACAGCTCCGTCTCGGCGATCTCGAAGAACCGGACGTAAGAGCCGTAGAAGATGATCCCGGCGAAGTCCACGTCGGACCAGCGGACGTATTCCTCGATGACGTAGGGCGTGGCCGGCATCGCGTTCCGCACGGTGGGAGCCGAGCGGGAAGCTAGACGGCGCGAAACGCCGACGCCAGGATCGAACGGAGGGGTGGCGCGCCCTAGGCGCGCGCGCCCGACGCGTGGCCAGCCTGCCCGTTGGGTCGCAACCCATAGGCGCGTAACCGGCGCCACAGGGTGGTACGGCTGATCCCGAGCCGACGCGCGGTCTCGGCCAGCTTGCCGTGCGTGACCTCGAGGGTGTCGAGGATGGCCTGCCGCTCGCGCTCGGCCAAGGTGCGGCCGTGATCGCCCTCCGGCAGGAACACCGCCTCGCCGAGCTCCATGGAGCCCTGCTTCAGGGTGCGCGCGCGGCCGCCGAACGCCACGAGCCGCTCGCGCAGGTGATCACCGCGATGCGTGGCGCCATCCCCGAGCCCTTCGATCACGCGACGGGCCCGCTGGTTCGCGTACAGCATCCGACCGTACGGGTCGAACACCACGACCCCCTCGCCGAACGTTTCCAGCACCGCTTGACCGAGCGGCGCGAACGCCGGCTGGGGTGGGAGACTGGAGTTCTTCTCTCTCGCTGACATACGTCCTTGCATAGCCGTAGTCCCGGGTCAAAGTTCCAGAGAGCACCGACCCCAAAAGAAGTGACCCACCGCAAGCGCCAACGTCACACCCCGGGCTTGGCCCTGCTTCGTGTCAACGACCAGCCCTCCCCCCCGGGAAGAGTCGGCATGGATTGTGGCGTCCGAGTGACACCAGAGTCGGGCGTAACGCGAGACCTAGCGACGCCGTCCCCGCCGGCCCCCTCGCACCAGGCGCTGCCGTTCCCCGTTCGACAGCCCGCTCAGTCCGCGACGCAGCTCATCGAGCGAGTCCGATCGCAGCGCCTCGCGCTTGCCCCGCAGCACGGTAAAGCGCAGTGGGCGATCGAACGGCGGCACGTCCGACGGTTGGAGTCTCCTGGCCTGACCTTCCTTGAGGCGCAGCCGCACGACGCCCACACCCCGCTCGACCTCGTAGTCCACGGGGACGCGGTCGCCGTACAGATGCACGGACGATGGCAGGGCCTCGAGCGCGCGCCGCTCGTCCTCGGGAATCAGGGCGTCGACGTCGAGCGTCAGCCGCGTGCCCAGGAACTCCTCCCACGAGGCGACACGCGCGAGCTCCGCGCCGAGCCGGGCCGCGACCCGCTCGGTGCCGGCCGCGGCGAGCCGGCCGCCCGAGCGGCGCCAGTAGAACCCGAGTCGCTCGAGCGCCCGCCGCAGCCGCCCCTGGTCGGGGTGGGGCGTCTCGCCGGCCAGCAGCGCCTCGACCAGTGCTGTCCGCGCGGGGTCCGCGAGCTCTCCGGGGAACGGGGTGGCCAGGGGCTCGACATCGCGCTCGAGCACGAAGCCGAAGTACTCGACCGTCCGGACCACCATGAGGCCCTCGCGCCGCCGCTGCCGTTCGAACACGACGGTGGGCGCGCCGCGGCGCGCATAGCGACGGATGGCGCGCTCGGGAAGCGAAGTGCCCTCGATACTCGCGCGCGGCACGCCGAACCGGTCCGCGAAGTACCGCAGCGTGCCCGCGACGGCGCCCCAGCTGCCGCACACCGAGCTGCGGCTCACGCGCGCCTCGCGCCCGTCCGCCGTCGCTTCGTCGATCACCAGGTCGAACGGCATGATCTTGGCCACGAGGTCCGCGAACGTACCGAGCGTCCTGTCGCCGGCGTACGGCAGCCGCTCGGGAAGTGGGAGCTCGAGCTGGCGATACACGGACGCCGTGCCGAGCGCCACGTCTTCGATCGCCTTGACGAGGACGCCGCGCCCCTCCGCCCAGGCGTCGACGCCGTCGCGGAACAGGTGTCGCGGCAATCCATAGACTTCCCCCGCATATCCGTGCTTGTTGACCGCCTCGGCGTACACGTTGTATGCGGTGAGGTGATCGCTGCCGGAGACGATGAGCCCACGCAGGTCCCGCTCCTCGCGGGTCATGCGGTGCAGCGACTCGATGTTCGCGGCGACTGCCACCATCGGAATGAGCTCGGCGTCGGCGTGGTACAAGAGCTCGCCCCACGGCCGCTCCACCGGCATCGCCTCCACGTCGCGGCCGTACCGCGTGAGCCGCCCGTGCTCGATCAGGCCGCGCCTGGAGAGGAGCTCCACCGCGTCGCGATACGCCTTGCGGTCGAGCGGCACGGGGAGGTCCAGGTCGCGCGCGTCGACGCCCAGTGCCGCGCACGTGATGGCAACGCGCTCCGCATCGCCGGCCAGCTGGAACTCGGGAGGGGTCGGCTCGAGCTGCTCGAACACCAAATCGCGATCGCTCAGGATGTAGACCTCTCCCGCGTCCACCCGCCCGTGCACCCGGCCCGCCATCTGGAGAATCTCGTTCGCACCCAGGTAGAGCCGCGTCAGCACGTTGCGGCCCCGCTCCACCACGTTGGCGTAACGCGCGTCATAGATCACTACGGTGTCCAGGCCGCGGATGTTGAGCGCCGATTGCCCGGCCGCGGTCATCGCCAGCAGAAACGGCCGTCGCACCTGTCCGTCGAGGAAGGGCCGGATCACCCGGATGGGCTCGCCGCCGTGGTAGAACGCGGTGGGGAGTCCCTGCCAGCGGTTGCCGAGCTCCTTCGCGATCTGCTCGACCTCGGCGCGGGTGGGCACGAACACCGCGACGCCGCGTCGCTCCCGTAGCACCCGCTTCATGAAGCGCTCGTCGAGAAATTCGAGCGGCTGCTGCGCCAGCACGCGCACGCGGGCGGCCTTGGCGGGATCGAACGCGCGGGTCTCGAGCACCTCGACCGACCCGAGGTAGCGGGCGTAAAACGAGGGGTCGACCGTCGCCGATAGCCACACGAAGCGGCAGCCGGCGCGCTTTCCCAGCGCGAGGCACAGCTCCAGCTCCGCGGAAGTCTGATGGATCTCGTCGACCACCAGTGTGTCTCGCGCCGAGATGAGCCCGTCCTCGAACCAGCGGCGTGCGATTCCGGTCGTGACGATCACGACGTTCCACGTCGGTGTCTCGGGCGTCGCCTCGCGCTCGCGATTCACCACGCCGACCTTGAGCGGCGCTCCGAGCACCGTGGCGGCGATCGGTCGGATGGCGAGCGTCTTGCCCGTGCCCGTCCCCGCGACGATGCCGAACCCCCGGCCCGAGGCCGCGAGGCGACGGATGTCGTCGCCGTGCTCGCGGGCGAGCAGCGTGTCGATCTCGAGGCCCATCGCCAGCTCGATTGTCTCGCACGCGGCACGGGTGGGGGCGATCACGATCACGCGCCCGGTCGCGGGCTCGGCGGCGAGGAAGGCGGACGGATCGGGGGGAAGGAAGTGATCGCGAGACAGGCGCACGGTCGCAATATAGAAAGACGTCAAACGAAAAGCGGGAGGCGTGCGCGCCTCCCGCTCCACCGCTCGACGGCTGCCCCGTCGCTTCAGCTACTCGTCGTCGCCGTCGTCCCAGCGGTGCCGATGGTGGTAGCGGTGGTAGGGCCGCGCGTGCACCCGTCGTACGAAGAGCAGCGGCCGCCGGTAGCGGTAGAAGTACGGGCGCCGCACGACGACGACCGCGGGGGGATAGTACGCGAACGGACGGCCGACGACGACCACACCGTCCACGAGCGGTCGCGGGACGCCGAACCCGACCGCGACGCTCACTCGTGTCTGCGCCACTGCAGGCGTGGCACCGAGTGCGAGCCCCAACCCGATCGTCCAGATCATGTGTTTCATAGGTCACCTCCCTGGCTCCGGCCTCCGTTGGAAAGGCCGTGCCACGACTCGGGCCGTCGGGCTAACGGCCGCCGTTGACGGGAGTTGGGATCGCGGCGCGGGAGCGTAGCGGACCGGCGGCATGTCCCCTGCCGCGGTCAATCGCGTCCCCGCGTTTCACCGCGAGGGCGGCGCGACTTGCTGCATCAGGCGCAGCACTTCTCCCGCCTCGGCGTGCCGGCCCAGCGTCTTTTTGGAGAAGATGCGGCGCCCATCCACTTCCACCTCGAACACGCCGCCCGACGATTGGATCAGCTTCACGTCGGCATGGGGATAGGTCTTGCGGATCTCGGCCGCCAGACCGGCGGCCCGCGGCTCGTAGTTTCAGACGACGCAGTATTCGATCGTGACGCGCATGACGTAAACGATAGTCGCGCTTGACACGCCACGCCAAGGGGCCGACCTTGCTCCGGGCTTGCCATGAGTTCCCTCTCCCGTCTCAAGGCGTCGCCGGGCCTGGTGATACGCGCGCTGGTCGCGCTGGGCGCCGCCGCGGCGATCGCCGCCGCCGTGGCAACCTCCGCCGCGGAACGCTCGACGCTCGGAGCGGACGCCGTCGAAGAGCTGGTCGTGCTCGTCGTCGTCGGCGCGCTGGCCCGGCGGTTCGGCATCGGGCTCCCCGGGAATGGCTTTTCCTCCTACATCCTGGGCGTCATGGCGTACGCCATGCTCGACCGCGGCTGGCCGTTCGGCGTCGTGGTCGGCCCGGTCGCGATGGTGCTGGGCGATGTGGCATTGCGCCGGTTGCCGCTCGCGGCCGCGCTCGATAACGCCGCGCATCTCACCGCCGGGGGAGCCGTGGCGGGGCTCGTGTACGAGCGGCTCGATGGGGCGACGGGCGCCGCGGCCATCGCGGCGGCGAATCTCCCCGCACTCGTCGTCTTTCTCCTGTTGCTGCCCCTGGTCGTGAACGCGACGTTCTACCTGGAGCTCGCGCTGGGGCGCTCTCTCGCCTGGGTGGACCCGCGACTCACCGCCCGCTGGGAGGCGGTCGTGTACGCCTGCTCCGCCGGCATCGCACTCGGCTGGCTCGCGCTGATGCACGCGAGCGTCGACACGGCCGTTTTTCTCGTGATCGCCGTGGCGCTCGCGGGCGCCACGGCGGCGACGCTCTCGGTCATTCGCCGCGGTGTGCGCGCGGACGAGCTGGCCCTGATCCAGGGGCTGGGCCAGGCGATCGCGCGCGACATCAGTCTCGCGAAGAGCTTTCCCCGTATCCAGGAGCTGGCCCGCCGGCTGGTGCCGTGGGAGCATATGGGGTTCGCACGCTACGACGTCGCGACCAACGAGATGCAGCTCATCGCCGACACCGCCGCCACGCCCGGCGGCACCTTCCGCTACGACGCCAATGCCGGTCTCACGGGCGAAGTGCTGCGGCTGCGGCGTCCGGTGGTGGCGCGCGCGCTCGCGCGCCAGCAGGTGGTGACGCCCGGGCGGGAGCAGCCGGGATCGGAGGTGCTGGTGCCGCTGTACCACGCCGCGCAGCTGGTCGGCGTGTGGAGTGTGCGTCACTCGGATCCGGCCGTGTACCGCGATTCCGACGGCGACCTGCTGGCTCTGCTGGCGCCGCAGCTCGCGCTCATGCTCGCCATCGAAGGCTCGGTGCAACCCGTCGTGGGCGCCTCCGACCGCACCAGCGCCTACATCCAGACCCTCACGGCGACGACCCAGCAGATCCATGCGTCGAGCGAGGAGGTCGCCGCCTCCGCGCGCCGGGCCAGCCAGGGCGCTGCTCAGGCCGCGGGCCTGGTGAGCGCGCTCGCCCGCGACGCGACGGAGCTGGCCCAGCACGCCGGCGAGGTTGCGGCCGCGGGCGACGAGACCCGCGCGTCGGGAGCGCAGATGGAGCAGACGACGGAGAAGATCCGGCTCGCCACGCAGGCGGCGGCGCGCCGACTCGCGGACCTCGGCGTGACCACCGAAGAAAGCGCGCGCGAAGTGCGCCGCTTGCGCGACGTCGCGGAGCAGGTCGAGAAGTTCTCGGAAACGATCGGGTTCATCGCGAACCAGACGAACCTGCTGGCGCTCAACGCGACCATCGAGGCGGCCCGCGCCGGCGTGCACGGCCGCGGCTTCGCGGTCGTGGCCGACGAGGTCCACAAGCTCGCCGAGGAGAGCGGTCGCGAGGCCCGCAACGTCGGCAAGTCGGCGCAGGAGACGCGCCGCGCGCTGGACCGCGCGGCACAACTGCTCGAGCGCATCCGGGGCGACCTGGCCGAGGTGGTCCAGGGCTCGACCGACTGGGTCCAGGACCTGACCCGCATCGCCGAGGGGGCCTCCGGCACGGCGCGCGCCGGCAAGCGGGTGGCGGACCTGGCGCACGGCATCCGCGAGCGGGCGGGCACGATCGGTAAGTCGCTCGAGCAGGCGAAGGGCGGCGCCCACGCGTCCACCCAGGAAGCGGAGGCGGTCGCGGCCGCCGCCGCCGAGCAGCTCCAGGCGATCGAGGGGCTGGCGCGCGGCGCCACCGAGCTGGCGGCGCTGGCCGACCACCTCGCCAGGGCCGTGCGCTTCGTCCGCGGGGAAAACGGGCGCTAGTAGGCGTGATGTGCGTCACGCGCAACGGCCTCCGGGGTTTCAAACCGGAGGCCGAATTGTTACCGTAGTGCGACCTTAGGAAGGATCGGCCGCCGGTGCGCACGCTCGCGATCGTCCTCGTCTCGGCAACGGTGCTGGCCGGCGCTCCGGCGGGCCTCGGCGCCCAGCGCGCACACCAGTTCGAGCTCGGGGCCTTCGCCTCGATGGCACGCTACGACCAGCTGTTCGATCTGGAGAACCAGGTCGGCGCTGGAGGCCGCCTCGCGTACTTCTTCAATAACGTCGTGAGCGCGGAGCTCGACGGCAGCTACCAGAGCCTCACGCCGCGCACGGGCGGCGCATCCGCCACACTCGCCGTCGGGGCCGCGAGCCTCGTCCTGAATTTCGGCGGCGCCCGAAACGTGGTCTACGTGCTGGGCGGCTATTCCCGCCTCGACTTCGAGCAGGCCTCACCCTACCGCTTCACCGACAACGCGATCCACGGCGGACTGGGCGACCGGGTGTTCCTGGGCGATCGCGCCGCGCTGCGGCTGGAGGTGCGCGGCATCTACGCGCCGAACAGCGCCTTCGCCGGCGCCACGTGGGCCGGTCATGTCGTCGGGTCGGTCGGGCTGTCGATCTTTGCCGGCGGCGGCCCGGCGATCGACTCCGACGGTGACGGCGTGCCGGATAGCCGCGACGCCTGTCCCCGCACGCCCGCCGGGGCCACGGTCGACGCGCGTGGCTGCCCATCGGACTCCGATGGCGACGGCGTGCTCGATGGTCTCGACCGTTGCCCCAACACCCCGCGCGGCGCTCACGTCGATGCGACCGGATGCCCCATCGACTCGGATCACGACGGCGTGCCCGACGGCATCGATCAGTGCCCCGACACGCCCGCCGGCGCCACGGTCGACTCCCGAGGCTGTCCCTCCGACGCGGACGGCGATGGAGTGTTCGACGGCATCGATCAATGTCCCAACACGCCGGCGGGCGCCGTGGTGGACAAGGTCGGCTGTCCGCTCGACTCGGACATGGACGGCGTGCCGGACGGCATCGACAAGTGCCCCAACACCCCGCCCGGCGTGGAAGTCGACAGCGTGGGCTGCCAGCGGTTCAAGGACTCGGATGGCGACGGGGTCGACGACAGCAAGGACAAGTGTCCCAACACGCCGCGTGGCACGCGCGTGGATGCGTCCGGGTGTCCGATCCTGTTCACTCCCGAGCGCACGCCGGTGATCCTGCGCGGCGTGATCTTCGAAACCGGCAAGTCGGCGCTCAAGCCGGAGTCGTTCACGGTGCTCGACATCGTCGCACAGTCGCTGCAGGCGAATCCCGACATCCGCATCGAGATCGCCGGTTACACGGACAACACCGGCGCCGCCGCGACCAACGCCCGCCTGTCGCAGGCGCGCGCCGAGGCGGTGCAGGCGTATCTCGCGACGCGCGGCGTCGCGCCCAGCCGCATGGTGGCGAAAGGCTACGGACCCGCGAATCCGATCGCACCCAACACGACAGCGGCGGGACGGGCGCAGAACCGGCGCGTCGAGCTGCACCAGCTGCCATGAGACGAATCGCGTTGCTGACGGGCACGCTCGCGCTCACAGCGGGCGCCCTCGCGGCCCAGCGCGCCGGGCAGTTCGAGGCCGGAGCGTTCGCCTCCTATACGCGCTACGACCCAGCGTTCGGCCTCGGGGAGAAACCGGGCGGCGGTGTCCGCCTGGGCTATTTCCTGGGCAACGTCGTCGGCATCGAAGGGGACGCGCTGTTCCAGCCCGAGTACACGGTGACCCCGCCGGGCGGGACGGCCAACACGCTGCAGCCTTTGATCGCGGGCGCGTCGCTCGTAGTCAACGCGTTGCGCTTGCCTCGGCTCACGGTCTACGCGCTCGGCGGGTATTCGCTGCTCGATTTCGGAACGCGCGCCCCGTACCACTTCACCGACAATGCCGTGCACGGCGGCGCCGGGATCCGCCTGTTCCTCACCAATCGCATCGCCCTGCGTGTCGAGGGCCGGACGATCGTCACCCCGAACACGCAGTCGAACTTCGGGTTCAAGTCGGTGACCCACTATCTCGGCACCGTCGGCCTCTCGGTGCTGCATCTCGGGACCGTCCGCAAGGACTCCGACGGCGACGGCGTGCCCGACGACAAAGACGCCTGCCCAAGCACACCGGTCGGCGCGGTGGTCGACGCGCGCGGCTGCCCGATCGATTCGGATCGCGACGGTGTGCCCGACGGGCTCGACAAGTGCCCGGGCACTCCCCTCGGCGCGCATGTCGACGCCACGGGCTGCCCCACCGACGCCGACGGCGACGGGGTCCCCGACGGGCTCGACCAGTGTCCCAACACGCCGAGCGGCGCCAAGGTCGACGCGAAGGGCTGCCCGATCGATTCCGACGGCGACGGGGTGCCCGACGGCATCGATCAGTGCCCCAACACGCCCGCGGGTGCCGCGGTGGACGCCAAGGGGTGCCCCACGGACTCCGATGGCGACGGCGTGCCGGACGGCCTCGACAAGTGTCCCAACACACCCAAGGGCGCCACGGTGGACGCCAACGGGTGCCCACTCGATTCCGACTTGGACGGCGTGCCGGACGGCATAGACCAGTGTCCCAACACGCCCCCCGGCACCAAAGTCGACGCGACGGGCTGTCCGCTCCCGGTCGAGGCCGTCAGGGCCCCGGCCGCGGCCGCCGCGCCCGCGCCCGCGAAGTGCCCGCCGGCGCCGCCGGGAAGCCAGGTGGATGCGAACGGCTGTCTGGTGCTGTTCGCGCCCGAAGCGGCGCGACCGACCGCGTCGGGGGCGCCGGCGCCGCGGCCGACGCTGATCCTGCGCGGAGTGAACTTCGAGACGGGTCGGTCAGTGCTGACGCGCGACTCGTACCTGGTGCTCGACGCCGTTGCGGCGTCGCTCCTGGCGAACCCCGAGATCCGGATCGAAGTGGCGGGATACACAGACAGCACCGGGACGAAGTTCTCGAACCTGCGGCTGTCGCAGGCGCGCGCCGCCGCCGTACGGTTCTACCTGGCGCGCAAGGGTGTGCCGCCGGTGCGCATGCTGGCCAAGGGATACGGCGCGTCGGGCTACATCGCGCCCAACAGCACCGCCGGCGGGCGGGCGCAAAACCGTCGCGTGGAGCTGCACAAGCTTCCCTGACGGCGGTGGTCAGACGGGGCGCGCCTCGATATCTTGGGCCCCCCATGAGGCATATCCCGCTCCTCGCGTGCTGCGCGCTCGTCGCCGGTGCGCTCGCGCCGGCCTGGGCGCAACACCGCCCGTCCCCGTCCCGACGGCCGGCTCCGGCCAGCCGTCGGCCCGCCCCCGCCGCCGCGGCCCGCATCCCCCCGCCGCGTGCCGTGCTCGGCTTCGAGCCGGGCGACGATCGCAAGCTGGCCGACTGGCCGACGCTGGTTCGCTATTACCAGGCGCTCGCGAAGGCGAGCGACCGGATCCGCTACCACGAACTGGGGCGCACCACCCTGGGCGCGCCGTTCGTCGCGCTTGCGATCTCGAGCCCCCAGAACCTGCGGCTGCTGGATCGTTATCGGGAGCTCAACGCGAGGCTCGCCGACCCTCGCGCCCCCAAGCGCCCGCAGGACGTGGAGGAGGCGCTGCGGACCGGGAAGACCATCGTCCTCATCACGTCGGGGATTCACTCCAACGAAGTCGGCGGACACTTTACGCCCGCCCTGCTCGCCTACCGGCTCGCGAGCGACACCGGCGCCGCCACCCGGGCGATCCTCGACAACGTGATTCTCTGGCTCGTACCGTCGCTCAATCCCGACGGGGTCACGATCGTCGCCCACTGGTACGGCCGCACGCTCGGCACCCCGGCCGAGGGCAGCGACCCACCCGAGCTCTATCACGCCTACGTCGGGCACGACAACAACCGCGACTGGTACGCGTTCACGCAGATCGAGACGCAGCTGGTCGTGGACTCGATCCACAACGTGTGGCATCCGCAGATCGTGCACGACATCCATCAGCAGGACAGCGACGGATCGCGCCTGTTCCTGCCGCCCTACCTCGACCCGATCGAGCCTAACGTCGACCCCCTGCTGGTGGACGGCGTGAATGCGCTCGGTACGGCGATGGCGTGGGAGCTGGCGGGCGAAGGGAAGACGGGCATCGCCATCAGCGCGATCTACGACGCCTGGACACCGGCCCGCTCTTACCAGCATTACCACGGCGGCGTCCGCATCCTGTCCGAGGCGGCCAGCGCGAATCTCGCGTCGCCCGTCGAAGTGCCCTTCGAGCGGCTGGCCACACGCGCGCGCGGCTTCGACCCGCGGGAGCGGTCGTGGAACTTCGGCCATCCGTGGCCGGGCGGGCGTTGGACGCTGCGCGACATCGTGAGCTACCAGACCGACGGCGCCTACGCGCTGCTCCAGAACGCGGCGCGCTACCGCGACCGGTGGCTCGCGAATTTTCTCACGGTCGGGACGCGGGCCGTGCGGGGCTGGCGCGGCTGGCCGTACGCGTACGTCATTCCTCGCCAGCATCAGGACTCCCTCGGCCTCGTGACCCTGCTCGGCATCCTGCACCGCGGCCAGGTCGAGATCCGCACGGCGCTGCACCCCATCGCACTCGGCGGACAGCGTTTCCCCGCGGGAAGCTATGTCGTGGTGCTACGGCAACCGTATGCCGCGTTCGCGAAAACCCTGCTCGAGCCCCAACGGTATCCCGACCTGCGGCTTTATCCCGGCGGCCCACCGCTCCCGCCGTACGACGTCACCGCCCACACGCTGCCGCTCTTGATGGGGGTGTCGGCCGTCCTCGCCCACGACTCGCTCCGCATCGGTCTCTCGGCCCCCGTCGAGCCCCCGACCGCGAGCCCGAGCTACGCCCACTTCGCCGGGCCTGATGCCCCCCGCGTGGGGCTGTACCGCTCGTACGCCGCGCCGATCGACGAGGGCTGGACGCGCTGGGTGTTCGACACCTGGAAGGTGCCGTACACCTCGATAGTCGACTCCGTCGTACGGGCGGGGAAGCTCCGCGCGGCGTTCGATATCATCGTTCTGCCCGACCAGTCGCCGCACGAGCTGCTCGACGGCGTTCCCCGTGAGTATCCCGCTCCGTACCCGGGCGGCCTGGGCGAAGACGGCGTGAAGGCGCTGCGCCAGTTCGCGCAGGACGGGGGCACGCTGGTCGCCCTCAACGACGCGAGTCGCTTCGCGGTCCAACAGCTGCTGCTCCCGGTTCGCAACGTGCTCGAAGGCGTGGCCGACGACGAGTTCTACGCTCCTGGGTCGATCTTCCGCCTGGAGCTCGACCCGAGCGATCCGATCGCGCGCGGCATGCCGGCCCAGAGTATCGCCTGGTACGAGGGCGGCCCGGCGTTCGAAGTGCTCGACTCGAGCGCGGTCCGTGTCGTCGGTCGGTACCCGACGGATCCCGACAAGGTGCTCTTGTCGGGGTGGGTGTTGCACCCCGACCGCGTAGCCGGGCGGGCGGCGTTGGTCGAGGTGAGGCTGGGACAGGGCCGCGTCGTGCTGTTCGGCTTCCGGCCGCAGTACCGGGGTCAGAGCATCGCCACTTACCCGTTACTGTTCAACAGCTTACAGCTGACCCCCAAGTGATGTGACTCAGGTCTCTTGTCCGATTACCACGCCATTCCTATCGTGTAGCCCCCTATGGTTGTGGTCCGGCAGGCAGGCGTGCTCTTGCTGGCCGCGCTCATCTCGAGTCGCGGCCTTTTTGCGCAGGACGGCGCGACACACGACTCGCTCGACCAGGCCGCGGCGGTCGTGACCACAACGGCGGCGGACGAAGTGAAGGTGCTGCTCCGCCCCGTCGAAATCCACTATGTGCAGCAGGAAGACGTGCTGCTCCCGCGCGCCGCCAACATCAAGGCATTGTACGTGAACGCCTGGGCGTTCGGGTCGCCGAAGCTGTGGCAGCTGGTGCGGCTGGCGGATGAAACCGAGGTGAACGCCTTCGTCATCGATGTGAAGGACGACACCGGCTGCCTGCTGTACCCGTCGTCCGTGCCGACGGCCCAGCAGATCGGCGCCAACACCTGTGTGCGTGCCAAAGACGCCCGCGCCCGGCTCGACACGCTCGCGGCGCACGGCATCTATGCGATCGCGCGCATCGTGGTGGCCAAGGACCCGCTGCTCGCCGAGCGCAAGCCCGCCTGGTCGGTCAAGGAGCGTGACACGGGTGGCCTGTGGCGCGACCGGATCCATATCGCGTGGGTCGACGCGTACAACGATTCGGTGTGGATCTACTCGGCGGAGCTGGCGCGCGAGGCGGTGCGCCTCGGCTTCCAGGAGGTGCAGTTCGACTACGTGCGCTTCCCCGACGAGCCGCGGGAGCGCATGGCCACCGCGATCTTCCCCGCCCACCGCCCGGGTGAGACCCAGCGAGACGCGGTGCGTGCTCACGTGGCGCTCATGAAGGAGCGGCTCCGGCCGCTCGGCGTGCCCGTCACGTTCGACATCTTCGGCCTTACCGCTTCGGTGACGACGGGCGATCTCGGTATCGGGCAGGTGTGGGAAGATTTCGTGCGCGTGGCCGACGTGGTGCTGCCGATGGTGTATCCGAGCCATTACTATCGCGGCGCCTTCGGATACGCGTGGCCCAACGGCCAGCCGTATCACATCGTGCGCAGCGCCCTCACCGACGCACTGCACCGGTCTCGCCCCCTGCCCGGCTCGGCCGAGATCCGGCCGTTCCTCCAAGCCTTCACGCTGGGACGCAGGCTGCCGCGCTACACGCCGTTCGAGATCCGCGAGCAGATCCGGGCGGCCGAAGACCTCGGCATTACGTCGTGGGTGCTGTGGAACCCACGCAGTGTGTATCAGCGCGGCTCGCTGCGACCGAAAAACGGCGCCGAGCCGCCCGCCACGCCCGGCCTGTCGGGGACGAGCGGCGGCCAGTAGGCCCGGCCGTCAGGCCAGGCGCCCGGCGAGCACCATCCCCTCCTGCCATTCGGTGATGTAGCCAGCGATCGCCGACGCGGCGACCGTATAAGGATTGGCGAGGTAGAGCTGGCCCGGACCGGAGCGGCCCGGGAAGTTGCGGTTGATCGCGCTGATCGTCACTTCGTCCCGCGTCTGCGAGACACCCGGACCCGCGTTGATGCACGCGCCGCACGAAGGCTCGAGGAACGTCGCCCCCACCTTCCGGAACAGCTCGAGGTAGCCCCGCTCCTCACAGTAACGCTTCACGTCCTGCGAGCCGCACTGGATGTAGAACCGCACCCAGGGCGCCACTCGCTCGCCGCGGGCAGCCGCCTGCTCGAGCACGCGCGCGTACATGTCCATGTCCGCTTTCTTGCCGGCGGTGCAGGATCCGGCGTAGGCGATGTCCACCCGGACACGCTCCGACTGCTCGATGGTACGTCCGTTTCCCGGATCGCCGGGCAGCGCGATCATGGGCCGGATCGCGCTCGCGTCGATCTCGATCACTTCGCAGTACTCGGCGTCCGGATCACTGCAACCGCCGGCGCACAGCCGCTCCGCTTGAGCATGTGACATGCTCCGGTACGCCATCAAGTACTCGACGGTCTTCTCGTCGGGCGCGACATAGCCGGTGAACCCGCCCACCTCGGCCGTCATGTTGGTCATCGTGGCCCGCTCATCGACCGACAGCGACTCGACAGCATCGCCACAGTATTCCACCAGCTTGCCGATCGCCTGCCCGCTCTTCACGTAGGGATGGCGCAGGATCTCGAGCATGAAGTCCTTTGCCGTCACGTTGTCGGGCTTCCGCCCCCGCACCACGACCCTGACGGTCTCCGGTACGGTGAGGCGCACGTCCTTGGTGATCCAGGAGTTGAAGATCGCCGTCGTGCCGACGCCGAACGCGACGCACCCGACCGCACCGGCGTGCGGGGTGTGGGAATCGCTGCCGATGATGATCATGCCGGGCTCGGCGTGGCCCTCGAGGATTTTCGAGTGACAGATCGCCTCCGAGCCATGGTGGCCGAGCCGCAGCTCGCCGTACAGCTTGATCCCCTGCTTCTCCGCGAAGGCGCGCTGCTTCTTTTCGAGTTGGAGGGCCACGTCGAGCAGGCCCTCCTTCACGCGCTCCGGGGTCATCGCCTCGCCCAGGAACGTGAGGTGGTCGCGGAACATGAGGATGGAACCGGGGTCGTGCACCTTCTCGTCGTGGCCCACGAGCTGTTCGAAGAAGATCGCGGCCATGGGTGTCACGTATTCGTGACTGAAGCGGATGTCGGTGACGACGAATCCTTCGTCTCCCGGCTGCACCGCCGGCACCCCCACCTTGCCGCGCGAGGGGTCCACCACCCAATGGCGGGCGAGGATCTTCTCGCCCAGCGTCATCGGGCGCGGCGGCGTGGCGGGGGGTGTGAGCACGACCTTCCCCTGCAGCCGGGCGACGTTGAAGTTGAACAGGCCGCCGTACTCGATGATGCCCCGCGTGATCTCACCCTCACCCGCAGTGAAGGCGCTGAGCGGGATCGGGTCCCCGCGCCGCACCGTGTCGAGGAGGGAGAAGTCGGTGGTGGTGAGCACGCCCAGGTTCTGGCAGTTCTCCTTGTAAATGCGCTCGATATTCTCCGCGACCACGAGCCTGATCCCCGCACACATCTCCGCGTAGGGGGACTGCTCGCGCGAGGAGCCCTTCCCGCGCCGCTTGCCGCTCACCGAGGCGACGAATCCGCCGCGCTTCACCGCGCCGCGGGTGATCGGAAACTCGTCGCCGCACTTGAGGCCCAGGTAGGGGAAATCGCCCAGCGTCTCGTCGTAGTAATAGCAGATGTAGGCGGGGGTGATTTCATCGGTCGAGATGTCGTCGCGCAGCGCAACTCCGGGACGCCATGTGAGGTCTTCCCCCTCGAGCTGACGCCGCACCAAGTCGGCGTCCGAGGTGAGGAACAACACCCGTCCGGCAAGCCGGACATGGTCGGGTAGTTTCTCGACGCGCCGGGAGCGCAGCGCCTGGAGCATGGGCGAAAGATGACCCCTTGCCGAAGGTGGATCAAGCGGATTTTCTTCCGACCCCCGTCACGAGGATCGCTTCCCGATGCGCAGCGTCACTCTCGTCGCCGCCGCGGCCGCGGCGTGCGCCACCACGGCGTCGCTCCCGAGTCCCGCCGCCGCTCCCGCCCCCGCCCTGTTTGCTCCCAGCGCCGCGGCGATGGACGCGCACTTGAAGTATCTCGCCGACGACCTGCTCGAGGGGCGGGCGCCGGCCACCCGCGGCGGACGGCTGGCCGTCAGGTACGTAGCGGCGCAGTTCGAAGCGATGGGCCTCGAGCCCGGCGCCGCCGACGGATCGTACTTCCAGCCGGTGGCACTCGTGGGGATGACGCCGCACCCGTCGCTAGTGTGGGGCAGGGGCGGCGCGCCACACGCGCTCAAGTACCTCGACGACTTCGTCGCCTGGGCGGAGCGCCCCGAGAGCCACATCGTGGCGGACGGCGACGTTGTCTTCGTGGGTTACGGGATCCAGGCCGCGGAGTGGCGCTGGGACGACTACAAGGACACGGACGTGCGGGGCAAAGTGCTCCTCATGCTCGTCAACGACCCCGGTCTCCAGGACTCCACGATTTTCAACGGCCGCGCCCTGACCTACTACGGGCGCTGGACCTACAAGCTGGAAGAGGCGGCGCGCCGCGGCGCCCTGGGCGCGTTGCTGGTGCACACGACGGAGAGCGCCACGTACGGATGGGACGTGGTGCGGGGCTCCTGGTCGGTGGAGCAGTTCAAGCTCGATCGCCCCGCGGCGCAAAGCATCGCCTTCGCCGGGTGGGTGACGCACGACGCCGCTCAGGCCGCCTTGGCGCAGGCCGGGTTGAGCCTCGACTCGCTGACGCGGGCGGCCGCACGGCGCGACTTTCGCCCGGTCTCGACCGGCGTGCACGTCGCGCTCGAGCTCGCGAGTGCCGTGCGGCACGTGCAGTCGGAGAACGTCGTCGCGCGGCTGCCCGGGAGCGACCCCGCACTGAGGCGCGAGGTCGTCGTGTTCACCGCGCATTGGGACCATAAGGGAATCGGCCCTGCCATGAATGGCGACTCGATCTACAACGGGGCGGAGGACAATGCCTCCGGCGTGGCGGCGATGCTCGGTGCCGCCGGGGCGCTGGTGCAGAGCCAGGCCCGGCCGCGGCGCACGCTGCTGTTCGTCGCCACCACGGGCGAGGAGAGCGGCTTGCTCGGAAGCGAGGCGTACGTGCGCGATCCGCTCGTCCCGCTCGAGCGCACCGCCGCCGTCCTCAACCTCGACGTGGTGAACGTGCGGGGGGCGACGCGGGACATCGACGCTTTGGGCCTCGACCGCTCGACGCTGGGGCCCGTGTTCGAGCAGGCGGCGCGAGCGGAGTCGTTGACGGTCGTGCACCAGCCCGATGTCCGCGGATCGTTCTACCGGTCGGACCACTTCCCGTTCGCCCGAGCGGGCGTCCCGGCGCTGTCGATCGAGCCTGGGGTGGACTTCGTCGGCCGGCCCGCCGGGTGGGGCAAGGACCAGGCCGAGCGCTACAACCGGGAGCGCTATCACCAGCCGGGTGACGAATACCGGCCGACCTTCCGATACGACGGCATGGCGCAGGAGGTGCGCGTGACGCTGCGCGTGGCGCTCGCTGTCGCGAACGCGCCGACGCTGCCGCAATGGCTCCCGGGCTCGGAATTCCAGCGACCTCGAGCAGGGCGCCCTTGAGTGCAGTCAATTGCACTCGGCGTGGTGCTGTAATATCATAGGAAATAGCAGCTTACGGAATTGGAGTGCGCCGGTGCGGCTGCCTCTGGCCTAATGGTACGTCCCTGCATAAGTTTGCGCCCGCTTTTTGACAGTCGCACCCCCCGCACCTCGGAGCGAGCGCCTGGAAATCCCCCCGTCGCATCGGCTGCCGCTGTCGTGGTTGGTGGAGGCGGCGAGCCCGCCGCTCGTGTACCGGGCCTATGCCGAGGTCGTGCCCGAAGCGGAGCGGGATCCCGAGCGCCTGGCGTTGCTGCGCCAGGCCGTGCTCGACTATAAGCCCGCCCAGGCGATCGCCCGGAAACAGAAGGCCAACGGTCTGTGGGGCGGCAATTTGCTGGCGCCGGCGGCGTCCAAGGCCTATGGCTGGACCGAACCGGGGACGGTGTACCAGTACCGGCGGCTGATCGAGCTGGGCTGGCCGCCGGGCGAGCGGGTGTTCCGGGACGCGGACCGGTTCCTGTTCCAGCTGCTCTCGCGCATCGAGCCCGACGATCCCGACAAGAGCGTCGCGCAGCGGGCGCTGGAGCTGCTGGTCGAGTTTCAGAAGCCCGCCCGCACCGACCTCGGGCTGGGGCGCTGGGCGCGCAGGCTGGGGCGCGAGGCCGCCGCGTGCAGCCTGGCGCGCGGCGGCCACAGCGACGATCCGCGAGTGCGCGGTACGGCCCACACGATCGCGAGCAGTATTTCGCTGTACCTGCGCAGCGAGCTCGCCGAGAAGCCGTTCAAGAAGGCCCAGGGGAAGACCGTGCTCGACCCGCTCGCCCATCCGCCGAGCATCTTCGCCATCGAGATGCTCGCGTTCCTTCCCCCCGTGCAGCGCGAGCGGGCGGGGTTCATCGAGCGGTTGGGCCAGTATTTCTCGGTGCCCGCCCCGCGCCGGGCGTTCGCGGTGCTCGCCGGCCGGAAGCCCCTCAAGCCCGTCTTCGAGCTCCTGGGTGACCCGCTGCGGTCCGACGCGCAGGGCCACGTCAGCGACATCCCGTTTGCGCTCTACTGGCTCGAGCTGCTGGCTCGGCTCGGGCTGGTGCGCCAGATCCCGAGCGCGAACCGGGTGCTGGCGCGCCTGTTCAGCGAGTGCGACGACCGGGGCATCTGGAGCCCAAAAAGCCTGCGGACCATGCCCAAGGCGACGAGTCCCCTCACCGCGCATTACTTCCCGCTCGAGGGTGCCGGCAAGAGCCCCGCGCAGCGCCAAACCGACGCCACCTTTCGGCTCGGACTGATCTCCCGACTGCTCGGCATTCCGGTCGAGATCGTCTAGCAGGATGTGCCAGTAGTAGCGTATACTACTACTAAGATGCCGGGATCGGTGGATCTCACTCCCTTCGGGTTCACGCCCACCGAGTCGCAGGTGTACGGCGCCCTGCTGCGGCTGGGACCATCCACGGGGTACGCGGTCGCCCACGCCACCCGCACGGCGCGCGCCAACACCTATGGCGCGCTGGAGGGGCTCGCCGAGCGCGCCGCCGCGACCCGTCTCCCCGGTCGACCGGCGCGCTACCGCGCCGTCGATCCCCGGGCGCTCATCGCCCAACTCGCCGCCGAGCAGGGTCGGGCCCTCGACCGGTTGAGCCAAGCCCTGCGTGACTCCAGCGAGCCTGTCGAGCCCGAGAGCCGCACGGCCGCGGGGGTCCGCGCGACCGCCAATCTGGTCATGCAGCTCGTGGCGCGAGCCGAGCGCCGGGTGGAGGGCGTGCTCGCCGCCGAGCTGCTGCGACCGTCGCTGCCCGCCTGGCGCCGCGCCCGGGAGCGCGCGACCCTCGAGCTGCGGGTCGCGGGCGATCTGCCCGTCGAGGCGGAGACCCTCGTGGCGGGGGCCGCCCCCCCGGACACGCCCACGATCCTGCTCATCGACGAGGGCCAGGTAGTCGTCGCCAGCGGGGCGGGGGAGGGCCTGGCCGCGATGTGGAGCTCACATCCGGCGCTTCTGGCGGTGGTGCGCGCGGCGCTACGGAGTCTCGCGTGAAGCGGGTGGTCTGGTGCTGGCTGGCGTGCTGGCTTGCGGGCGCGGCGTGCCGCTCCTCCACGATCCCGGAGGCCGCGCGGTTTCCCGCGGGGACCGGCTTCACGGCGCGGCGCCTCACGGTCGACGGTACCACGCTACGCTACATCGACACGGGACGCGGCACGCCCGTCGTCTTCCTCCACGGGCTCGGCGCGTCGATGTACGCGTGGCGCAAGAACCTCGCACCCATCGTCGCAGCGGGCTACCGGGTCATCGCGTTCGACAACCGCGGCTTCGGCTTCTCCGACAAACCCGCCACGGGCTACGACAACGCCTCGTACGCTCGTCTCGTGGTGGCGCTGCTCGACTCCCTGCACGTCCCGGACGCCGTGCTCATCGGGCACTCGATGGGCGGGGCCATCGCCGCCGAAGTCGCGATCGCGCACCCCGAGCGCGTACGTGGTCTGGTCCTCATCGGTTCGGCCGGGCTTGGCGCCCGGGAGCCGCCGCTATTCCGCGTGGGACGCTGGCCTGTCGTTGGTCCCCTGCTGTTCGCGTTCCGCAGCCGGGGGTTCACCGAGCGCTTCCTCAAGGCCACCTACGCCGACCCGGGCAAGGTCAGCGATGCGGACGTGGACCAGTACTATGCCCCGGTGGCGGATCCCGAGTACGGGCGGGCCCTGCGTGCCGTGTTGCGCCAGTTCCGATTCGATGCGCTCGCGGGCAGACTGGACCACATCGCGGCGCCAACGCTGGTGCTGTGGGGAGAAGCCGACCGCCTGATACCGATCAGGCTGGGGCGAGCGCTCGCTGGTGGCATTCCTGGCGCGGCCTTTCTGAGTGTGGCGCGGGCCGGTCACTCGGTCCAGGAAGAAGCGCCCGACGAGGTGAACCGATTGTTGATCCACTTCCTCAAGGACGGGCTGGCGCGGATTCCCAGAGACCTGGCGTTCGAGCGTCGGGCTGGTATATTTCCTCAACCGTGCGGTTGATGAAATGACTCTTTGAAACCTAAGTTAAGCAACAACAGAGCGTTACGCATTATCGCCGCAGCCGGCGAAGAGTTTTCCCGGTACGGCTTCGAAGGCGCGCGGGTCGCCCGGATTGCGCGCCGCGCCGGCGTGAACAAGCAGCTGCTGTTTTACTATTTCCACTCGAAGCGCGGCCTGTTTACCGCCGTGCTCAGCCAGGGCGCCGCGCACCTCGAGAGGGCGCTCAGCGATCTCCCCGTCCCCGGTCGGGATCCCCTCGACCGCATTGGCACCGCGCTCGCGCTGCAGTTCGACTTCCTCGCCGGCCATCCCGATCTGGTGCTGCTGCTCACCTCGGCCGGGCGGTCGGACGCCCGTCCCTTTGCGCCAGCCATCAAGCAGCTCGTGGTGCTTCTTGCCGAGGGTCAGGGCCGGGGGCGGGTGCGCGACGACATCGACCCCCACCTCGCGGCCGCTCAGGCCCTCGTGCTGATGGTCGCGTACCTCGGCCTCGAGTCGTTGATCGCGACCAGCGCGCCGCCGCTCGGTGCCGACGAGCCGGCGCTACGCGAGCGCTGGAAAGACGCGGCGGTGAGGCTGGTGCTGGACGGCGTCGCAGCCCACTGACACCCTACCAGTTGATCCAGTAGGACGCCTTCACGAGAAACGTGTTGTTGGGATGCAGCCCGAACAGGTCCTGGAAATCGCCCGAAAGCGATCGCGGGCCCATGGCCGGTGCGAAGTCCCCACGTCCCTGGGTCCATACCACGAACAGGGTCGACCCGGGCCGGTACTCCCAGCGGAGCACCGTGGTCGAGTTGAACGCCTTGAAGTTGAACCCACCCGGCGTGGCGCTGTACGACTGATAACGATCAGCGAATGCCTGAGCGTTCGGGTCCAGGAGCTTGTGCGGGTCCGAGAAATCCCCTTTGCTCACAAACGGCTGCGCGTACAACTGGAGAGTGAGCACGGTCGAGAGCGTATAATCGACCCGCCCGGTGAGGGATACCTCTTTCTGATTCAGATACGCGAAGTACGTGCCGGTCGAGTCCGCCAAGGGCTGCACGGCGTTCACGTTGTGGGTCGCCCTCAGGGTCAGCGACGTGTTGACCTGAGAGGCGATGCGGTACGTCAGCTGCACGTTGCCATTGAACCTCTGGGACCGACCGCCGTCGCCACGCCAGTAGTTGAACCAGATGTATGGGACGAACGCGGGGCGTCCGTCGCC